>NZ_NFKB01000012.1:0-70952 GCF_002160175.1 Faecalibacterium sp. An192 | reverse complement strand
CAAAGGAAGGTCCTTTCCTTTGTGTGCCTATAATACCATACCCCCCCCGGTGTCAAGACCCGATTTCAAATTTTCCCATTTTTGCTTAATTTTATATAGTTTGGGAAGGCCCATCTTGGATACAAGCTATTTTGAGAACGGGAAGGGCGGAGGAAATTTCTCTGGCGTGAGAAGAACCCAGGGCAGGAGATCCCGCCTTTTTTATTGTTTGCTTCCATGGAATCGGGGAACACAAAGCCCCCATCCCCCATAAACGCAAAAATACCCCGCCTGCCTTTTCAGACAGACGGGGTACTTTGTTCGCCTTTGGAGTAAGTTCAGCCTCGGTGGACGGGCCTATCCCTTAAGAGCCCCTACGGGGCGGCGGCGCAGCCGCGGGGGAAATGCCCGCTGCCTCAGGCAGCCTTACTTGTACAGCTCGACCAGGCGAGTCAGGTGCTCGTAACGAGCCTCTGCAGCCTTCTGGTTGTCGTCGAACAGCTTCTTGGCGCGGTCGGGGAAGGCGCGGCTCAGACGGCTGTAACGAGTCTCGGTAGCCAGCAGGTTCTGGTACTTCTCAGCGTCAACGGCCTTGGAGGTCAGGGTGAAGGGGTTCTTGCCCTGAGCCTTCAGAGCGGGATTGAAGGTGAACAGGTTCCAGTAACCGGCCTCAACAGCCTTCTTCATCTCGTTCTGGCAGTTGGTCATGCCGCCCTTGATGCCGTGCAGCTCGCAGGGAGCGTAGCCGATGATCAGGGACGGGCCGGGGTAAGCCTCAGCCTCAGAAATAGCCTTGATGGCCTGGTTCATGTTGGCACCCAGAGCGATCTGTGCGACGTAGATGTAACCGTAGGTCATGCAGATCTCGGACAGGCTCTTCTTGCTGATCTCCTTGCCGGCTGCAGCGAACTGGCAGACCTCACCGATGTTGGAGGCCTTGGAAGCCTGTCCGCCGGTGTTGGAGTACATCTCGGTGTCGAAGACCATCACGTTGACGTCCTCGCCGGAAGCCAGGACGTGGTCCAGGCCGCCGTAACCGATGTCGTATGCCCAGCCGTCGCCGCCGAAGATCCAGACGGACTTCTTGGCGATGTACTGCTTGCTCTTCAGGACCTCAGCGGACTTCTCGCAGCCAGCAGCAGCGGCCTTCTCCAGCTCAGCGATCAGGGCCTTTGCGGGCTCGTCGTTGGCGCGGGTGTTGTTCTTGGTCTCGGTGAACTTGGCGTAAGCAGCCTTCAGCTCGTCCGAAGCCTTATCCGAGTTGACGATCTCCTCGATCTCGCGGATCAGGTTCTCGCGGATGGTCTTCTGGCCGAGGTACAGGCCCAGGCCGTGCTCAGCGTTGTCCTCGAACAGGGAGTTGTTCCAAGCGGGGCCGTGGCCGCTGTCCTTGTTGACAGTGTAGGGAGAGATCGCAGCAGTGCCGCCCCAGATGGAGGAGCAGCCGGTGGCGTTGGAGATATACATCTTCTCGCCGAACAGCTGGGTGATCAGACGTGCGTAAGAGGTCTCAGCACAGCCTGCGCAGGAGCCCGAGAACTCCAGCAGCGGCTGGTTGAACTGCGAGCCGATGACGGTATCGTCAGCAAACTTGCTGGGCTTCTTGGAGATGTTGGCGACGCAGTAGTCGAAGACTTCCTGCTCGGCAGCCTGGCTCTCCTGAGGCACCATGGTGATAGCCTTGGTGGGGCAGACGGTGACACACTCGCCGCAGCCCATGCAGTCCAGCGGAGAAACAGCCATGACGAACTTGTACTCGTTGGCGGGGCGGTTGTCGCGGCTCTTGGTCTGCTTGGGAGCAGCAGCCAGCTCCTCAGCGGTCAGCTGGAAGGGACGGATGGTTGCGTGCGAGCAGACGAATGCACACTGGTTGCAGCCGACACACTTGGCAGCATCCCACTCGGGGACGGTGACAGCGGTGCCGCGCTTCTCATAAGCCGAAGCACCCTGCTCCCACTGGCCGTTGGCGTTGTGGGCGAAGGCGGAGACAGGCAGGCTGTCGCCGTCCATACGGGCGATGGGCTCCATGACGTCGCGGATCTGCTTGACCAGCTCGGGACGGCCAGCCAGCTCCTTGGGAGCGGGATCGGCCTCGGGGTTGGACCAGCTTGCGGGGACGTCCACCTTGTGGATGGCGTCAACGCCGGCGTCGATGGCCTTCCAGTTCATCTCAACGACGTCCTGGCCCTTCTTGCCGTAGCTCTTCTGAGCAGCCTGCTTCATGAAGTTGATGGCGTCATCGATGGGCATGACCTCAGCCAGCTTGAAGAAAGCGGACTGCAGGATGGTGTTGGTGCGCTTGCCCATGCCGATCTCGATGGCCTTGTCGATGGCGTTGATGGTGTACAGCTGAATGTTGTTGTCAGCGATGTACTTCTTGGCCTCGGCGTTCAGGTGGTGGCCCAGCTCCTCATCGGTCCACTGGCAGTTGATCATGAAGACGCCGCCGGGCTTGACGTCCTGGACCATCTTCATGCCCATGTTGACGTAAGCGGGGTTGTGGCAGGCCACGAAGTCAGCCTGGTTGATGTAGTAGGGGCTGCGGATGGGCTTGTCGCCGAAACGCAGGTGGCTGATGGTGACGCCGCCGGTCTTCTTGGAGTCATACTGGAAGTAAGCCTGAACGTACTTGTCGGTATGGTCGCCGATGATCTTGACCGAGTTCTTGTTGGCGCCGACGGTGCCGTCGCCGCCCAGACCCCAGAACTTGCACTCCTTGGTGCCTTCTGCAGCGGTGATGGGAGCGGGCTTGACCTCGGGCAGAGACAGGAAGGTCACGTCGTCGGTGATGCCCAGGGTGAAGCGCTCCTTGGGCTGATCCTTGGTCAGCTCGGTGTAGACAGCGAAGATCGAGGACGGGGGAGTGTCCTTGCTGCCCAGGCCGTAGCGGCCGCCGATGACGGTGACGTCGTTCTTGCCGGCCTCACGCAGGGTGGTAGCCACATCCAGGTACAGGGGCTCGCCCAGAGAGCCGGGCTCCTTGGTGCGGTCCAGAACAGCGATCTTCTTGGCGGTCTCGGGCAGAACCTTCAGCAGGGAAGCGGAGACCCAGGGACGGTACAGGCGAACCTTGATGATACCGACCTTCTCGCCGCGGGCGTTCAGGTAGTCGATGACCTCGTCGGCCACGTCGCAGATGGAGCCCATAGCGACGATGACGCGGTCAGCGTCGGGTGCGCCGTAGTAGTTGAACAGATCGTAGTTGGTGCCGATCTTCTCGTTGATCTTGGCCATGTACTTCTCGACAATGGCGGGCAGCGCATTGTAAACCGAGTTGCAGGCCTCACGATGCTGGAAGAAGACGTCGCCGTTCTCGTGGGAGCCGCGCATCTTGGGGTTCTCGGGGTTCAGAGCGTTCTTGCGGAACTCCTCGACAGCCTCCATGTTGCACATTTCCTTCAGGTCGGCGTAGTCCCACTTCTCGATCTTCTGATACTCGTGAGAGGTGCGGAAGCCGTCGAAGAAGTTCAGGAAGGGAACGTGGCCCTCGATGGCGCACAGGTGTGCGACGGGGGACAGGTCCATGACTTCCTGGACCGAGCTCTCGGCCAGCATAGCGAAGCCGGTCTGACGGCAGGCCATGACGTCGCTGTGGTCACCGAAGATGTTCAGGGCCTGGGTAGCGACGGTACGGGCCGACACGTCAAAGACGCAGGGCAGCTGCTCGGCTGCGATCTTGTACATGTTGGGGATCATCAGCAGCAGACCCTGAGAAGCGGTGAAGGTGGTGGTGATGGCACCAGCACCCAGAGCGCCGTGAACGGCGCCAGCTGCACCGGCCTCAGACTCCATCTCAACAACCTTGACCTGGTTGCCGAAGATATTCTTCTGGCCTGCTGCGGACCACTGGTCCACGGAGTCAGCCATCGGAGAAGAAGGGGTAATCGGATAGATGGCAGCAACATCGGTAAACGCATAAGCTACATGCGCGGCCGCGGTGTTGCCATCCATGGTTTGCTTTGCTCTAGGCATTTTTCTTCCTCCATTACTTTTTATTAAGGCTGCCTGCCGGGTCGGCATGGAAGGCCGTCAGACTGCCTTGGGGACTTTGCCGAACAACTGCCGCCGGATGGGCATAATTGTTCATCTATTATAATAGCAAATTCCCGCCCCAAAGTAAACGCAATCCTTCTGGTAAAACACACCAAGAATTCTCATAAAAATTTGTGAGGTTTTTATACTTTCACATGGGCCATGCCGGGGCTTTTGCGCTTTTGGATACATCTTGCGGGCAAAGAGCGGTTGACAGGCCGCCGCGGCCCGGGTAAACTGAAAAGGAGAACAGACCGGCTGTTTCTCCACCGTTTCAACCTGTTTTCCACCGGCGGACGGCTTATAAAAATCAACGGGCCGCCGCGCTGTTTCTGTCCACACATGAAAGAAAGGAAGCTTCCCATGGAAACGCATTTCGAGAAAAAGATCGACAGCCAAATCGTCTATGAAGGGCGGGTCATCACCGTCACCCGGGACACCGCCCTGCTGGAAAACGGAGAAACCGCCCTGCGGGACGTGGTGCACCACCACGGCGGGGCCTGCATCCTGCCTTATTACGAGGACGGGACCATCTGCATGGTGCGTCAGTTCCGCTATGCCATGCAGCAGGAGCTGTGGGAGCTGCCTGCCGGCAAGCTGGAAGCCGGGGAGGACCCCTTTGTGGCGGCCCAGCGGGAGCTGACCGAGGAGTGCGGCGTCACCGCCGACGAATACATCTCCCTGGGTGAAGTTTACCCCACCGTGGGCTATGATACCGAAATCATCTACATCTGGGCGGCCCGGGGCCTGCATCCGGCCCATATGCACCTGGACGACGACGAGTTCCTGACCCCTGAGCGGGTGCCCCTGAAAAAGGCCTATGAGATGGTGCTGTCGGGGGAGATCAAGGACGCCAAGACGGTGGCAGGCATCCTGAAATTCAAAGCTCTGCTGGACGAAGGGCGGCTGTAAGGTGGAGGCAAAGCACATTTCTTCCCCGGTGTACGAGGACGGGCAGATCATTGTCCTGGACAAGCCCGCCGGCATGGACAGCGAACATCAGCTGCCGGCGGCCCTGCGGGAACTGTGGGGGAATCCGGAGGCCTTTGTGGGCCTGGTGCACCGGCTGGACGCCGGGGTGTCGGGCCTGATGGTCTGCGCCAAAACCCCTGAGGCGGCGGCCGCCCTCAGCCGCCAGGTGCAGGCGGGGACCTTCCGCAAGGAGTACCGGGCGGTGATTGCCGGCGGCCCGGACGAGGCCCTGCCTGGAGCCGGACAGCTGCGGGATTATCTGTTCAAGGACAGCCGTGCGGGCCGGGTGTACCCGGTCAAGCGGTTGCGGAAAGGGGTGCGGGAAGCGGTGCTGAACTACCGCATCCTGGATACCCGGGAAGGGGAACAGGGGCCTCTGAGCCTGGTGGAAATCCAGCTGGAAACCGGCCGGACCCATCAGATCCGGGTACAGTTTGCATCCCGGCGCCATCCGCTCTGGGGCGACGGCAAGTACGGGAGCCGGTACAAGGGCGCCATCGCCCTGCAGAGCGCCCGTCTGGCCTTCAGCCATCCTGAAACCGGCCAGCCCCTGGTGTTCACCCTCCCTGCACCCCCATGCTCCCCCTTCCCGCTTTTTTGAAAAAAAGCTTGGCACCCGCCTGAGGCGGGAGGCACTTCCCCCGCGGCTGCGCCGCCGCCCCCAAGGGCTGAAACACAGGGTACATTCTCTATACCATGCGTTGCAACGGTGTACAAAGGGAATATTATAAAATTTAACAATGGACTGCCAATCTTACGCAGAGATACCGCCCAAACGAGACTAGTGTGTTGCGCCCTGCCGGGGGCTTCCCCTGCGCTGGCTGCCGCCAGCTACCCCTTTGTGGACTTGCCGCCCAGAAACACCTTGCGCTGCAAGCTGTTCCCGTCCAGCAAGTTTACAATAGGCCGCTATACTTTTCTGAAACGATGAAGTATAATGAAGTCAATGACAAATTGGAGCTTACGGAGGACATATATGAATAAAGAAATGACCGTAAATGGTAAAAAATATAAAATAATTAAATTGTTGGGAAAAGGGAAAGGTGGCTATTCCTATCTGGCGGACGATGGAATAAAAAAATACGTTTTGAAGCAGATACATCATGAGCCTTGTAGCTATTATCAATTTGGAAATAAAATTGAAGCGGAAATAAGAGATTATGAGCGGTTAAAAGCAATCGGAATAAAAATGCCCGATATGATTGATGTCGATATTGCAAATGAACGTATTTTGAAAGAATTTATTGATGGTGACACGATTTACCAGTTGATTTTGCAAGACAAGATGAAATCCATCTACATCGAACAGGTGCGTGGTATGTGTGTTTTGTTATATGCCGCCCATACAAACATTGATTATTTCCCGACAAATTTTGTGGTTCGTAACGAAGAAATATATTATATTGATTTTGAGTGCAATGATTACATGGAGGAATGGAACTTTGAAAACTGGGGGATTAAATACTGGTCAAAGACACCGGAGTTTCTGCAATATGTGAAAGAACATTCTTAACCCCAAATCCTAATTTGTCGGGCCGCCCTGACCCGAACTTTCAAAACTGAATATCAGCCGCCCACCGGCGGCACCACCGAGCAGGAAATCATTGAAAGGTTTCCTGCTTTTTCTTTGCCCGGACGCCGGGAGAAAGGAGGCCACAATCCGTCATGCCACCATGCCCGCACTTTGACTTAAAAATCGTCCAGCGCAGCAAGCGCCAGTCTGCTGTCGCTGCCGCCGCCTACCAGAGCGGGGAACGGCTGTTTTCCGAATACGACCAGAAACAGAAATACTATTCCCTTAAAAGCGAAATCGTCCACACCGAAATCATGCTGCCGCCCCATGCCCCGCCGGAGTACGCAGACCGGAATACCTTGTGGAACGCCGCCGAAGCGATTGAGAAACAATGGAACTCCCAGCTTGCCCGGAGGTTCGTGTTTGCCATATGCCAACAAAAAAATTGAAGAATTGGACACTCGCCGCCAGACCATTTCAAAGGCGATTGGAGAATTGTCCGTTGAAACAATGTCACCCCAGAAGGAACAGGAGCTTTCCTATTATCTTGACCACTGGGACAGCATTGAATTTGACAACAAGAGAAAAGCCGATGACGGCTTGATTATTTCAATCAAAGCAACCAGCGACCATGTCAAAGTAGAGTGGAAAATCTGAACACTCTGGATTGCGCCACTCTACTTACTTTCAAATCTAACATTTCTTTTTAATCTTGTTTGTACCCCTTGTACACCGATGCTTTCTTCGGCCAAAAACAATATCAAAAACCATGCTTAAAAATGAAAATCCCCGCTCCTTTTTGTGGAGCGGGGATTTTTGATTTTATAGAGCTTTTCTACGGGTTAGAGGGTTAGAAAACCAGGTTATCAGGAAACTTTGCATCGTACCGGAGCGCAGCTCCAAACGTAACAAGCGAGCCGAGACGTAACGGCTCCGCGGAACCGCCGGAGACCCGGAAACTGTATGGTACCCAGTAAAAAGCTTTTTGCCTACTTTTTCTCGAAAAAGTAGGTTATTCGCTGCGGAGGGCGACGACGGGGTCTTTTTTGGCGGCGCTGCGGGAGGGGATCAGGCCCGAGATGAGGGTCAGGAACATGCTGATGGCAATGAGGATGATGGCCGCCGGCAAAGGCAGAACCGCATTCAGGGTCTGGATTCCGGTCACCGAATGCAGCACCATGTTCACCGGGATGCACAGCAGATAGGTCACCACCACGCCCAGCAGACCCGAGGCAAAGCCAATGATGACCGTTTCGGCGTTGAACATCACCGATACATCCCGCTTGGATGCACCGATGGCCCGCAGAATGCCGATCTCCCGGGTCCGCTCCTGGACCGAAATCAGGGTGATGACGCCGATCATGATGGAGGAGACAATCAGGGAAATGGCCACAAAGGCAATCAGCACATAGGTGATGGCGCTGATGATGGAGGTCACCGCCGACATCATCAGGCCAACATAGTCGGTGTAGGAAATCTGGTGCAGCTCGTCCATGCCCTCATTGTAGGCCGCAATCACATCTTCCACCGTGGCTTTGCTCTCAAAGGTGGCGGCGTAGAGGTTGACGGCGGTGGGGGAATCCAGATCAATGCTGCCCAGGGCGGTCAGGTTGTCCTCGTAGGTGGACTCCGAGAACTCCATCACCACTTCGTAGTAGGCCGCCCACTGGTCCGGGGTGTAGCCGTCCATGGCCAGCTTCAGGGCGTTGACCTTCTGGGAATCCGGCAGGGCGGCCAGCTGCTGGCTCACCTGCTGGGAATACTGGCTTTCCATCTGGGCGGTCAGCATCTGGGAGAAGGTGGACTTCAGTTCCTCGTCGCTCATGTCCGCCACATAGCTGTCAATCTGCTCCTGGCTGACGCTCATCTGCTGGGTCAGCACCGAGGACAGGGTGGAGAGCATCTCCTCCCGGGTCATGTCCGCCAGCATGGAATCCACCTGCCGGGCAACGAAATCGGTGTCGGGCTGGCTCATGATGGTCACATAGACCTGAGCCTGGCCCGCCTGGTCCAGGCTGTCAATATAGGCCCGCAGCTCCTGTTCCTTTTCCGCCTTGGTCAGGCTGTCAGCACGGGAGGCAAAGGGCAGGCCGGTCAGCACGTCCCGGTCCGGGTTGGCCTTCTGGGCCTGCACCGCCGGCGACTGCTCGGCCTGTTCCACAATGTAGTCGATCAGGCCGGAGGTATAGCAGATTTTGCCCGAAATCATGGTGGTCTCCACATCGGGCTTTTTCCGGATGATGCCGCTGACGTGGAGCTTGAGGGCGTTGTCGTAGAGGTATTTCAGGCCCGCTTCGCTCTCCCGCAGGTCGGTGTAGAGGCCGGTGGCCTCGTCGTAGCTGTAGCAGGAGGAGGGGAGAATCACACGGAAATCGCTGCCGCAGATCTCCTCATAGCTCCACTGGTCCTTTCGGTCGGAGGCGGTGGCCTCGCCGTCGGCCAGGGCCATCATCTCGTCCTCCGGGATCAAGCCCAGGGCGTAGAGGGTCATGTCGTCCAGCTCGTTGTTTTCGTCCACCACCAGCACCACCTGGTCGTAGCTGGAAGGCCATGCGCCGTACACCAGGTCATACTGGCGGGTCAAAAGATCGTTGACCGGGGCGCCGTTGTCCCCCGGCAGCAGCTCCTGCCACAGGGTCATCATGCCGCCGCCCATCATGGAGGACATCCCCGTCATGGAACTCATGGAGGAGCTGTCCCCGGTCATGCCCGCCATCCAGGGAGAGGACATGGCGTCCGCACCCATGATGGACACCAGCAGTTTCTGCATCATCTGGGTGGTGTCCGATTGGATGATCTGGCCGTCGGTGTTTTTGGTGTACACCTGAGGGCTGATAGCATAGGAATACTGGATGCCTCTGAGGGCCCCGCTCAGGGGGGATTCGGGGTCGGCCAGCTGGTCCTCCAGATAGCGCTTGAAGGATTTCAGGTCGTTCTGGGCCACGTCCAGATTGTTGATGGCCGTCACCAGTTCCCGCACCGCCGGCCGCTCATAGACCGCGTCCAGTCCGTGGTCGATCTCCTCGGTGCGCAGGTTCATAAAGGTCTGGATCAGGCTGGTCAAATTGATGTTGGTGGCCTGAATGGACAGGGGGTAAGAGGAGAGGGCGTTCTCCTGCATGACGTTGATATAATCCGTCATGCCCTGGGACACCGACAAAATCAGGGCGATGCCGATGATGCCGATGGACCCCGCAAAGGCCGTCAGGGTGGTGCGGCCCTTTTTGGTGAACAGATTTTTCAGGGACAGGCCGAAAGAGGTGGCAAAGGACATGGAGGGCTTGCGGATCTTTTTGCCCCGGCTGGCCTCCACCTCGGCGGCGTCGGCCGCCCGCTCCGCCTCCAGTTCGGCGGGGGTGAGGGGGTTGGAATCGCTGGTGAGCTGACCGTCCAGCACCCGGATGATGCGGGAAGAATACTGTTCCGCCAGGGGCGGGTTGTGGGTGACCATGACGATCAGGCGGTCCTTGCTGATTTCCTTCAGCAGCTCCATCACCTGGACGCTGGTCTCGGTGTCCAGGGCGCCGGTGGGCTCGTCGGCCAGGATAATGTCGGGGTTGTTGACGATGGCGCGGGCAATGGCCACACGCTGCATCTGGCCGCCCGACATCTCGCTGGGCCGCTTGAACAGCTGATTGCCCAGGCCCACCTTTTCCAGGGCCTCCACCGCCCGGTCCCGGCGCTCGGCCCGGCTGACGCCGGACAGGGTCAGGGCCAGTTCCACGTTCCGCAGAACGGTCTGATGGGGGATCAGGTTATAGCTCTGGAACACAAAGCCCACCGAATGGTTGCGGTAGGCGTCCCAGTCCCGGTCCTGAAAGGACTTGGTGGAGCGGCCGTTGATGATCAGATCGCCGTCGGTGTACTGGTCCAGGCCGCCGATGATGTTCAGCAGGGTGGTCTTGCCGCAGCCCGAGGGGCCCAGAATGGACACAAATTCCGAGCGCCGGAACTGGATGCTCACCCCTTTCAGGGCGTGAACCACCGTGGCGCCCATGGGGTAATCTTTCTTGATGTTGCGTAATTCAAGCATGGCGGATTACTTTCACTTTCCTTCTGCAGTATAAGCCAGTCAAAAGATGGGAACCTCTGTAGTATACCTTACAATTATGAACGTTTTTTATCTACAGACGGTCCTTTTGTAAAAACTTTTTTCCGGCCGCTGCCCCGCCTCAGAGGGAGGAGACGAAAATCTCCAGGCCGATAAAGATCAGGATGACGCCGCCCAGGATGGAGGCCTTGCCGGCCAGGCGGGTGCCGAAGGTGCGGCCGATCACCAGGCCGCCCCAGCAGATCACAAAGGTCACCACCGCAATGATGGCGGCGCAGACCACCGCCATCAGGGGGCCGTACTCGGCGATGGTGAAGCCCACCGACAGCGCGTCGATGGAGGTGGCGATGCCCTGGAGGATCAAACCGCCCTTGCTGACCCCTTCGCACTCCTCGTCCCCCTTGCTTTTGATGCCCTCCAGCAGCATTTTGCCGCCGATGTAGCACAGCAGCAGCAGGGCAATCCAGGGGATAAAGACGGTAAAGCCCTCAAACAGCTGCAAAACGGTGTGGACACAGATCCAGCCCAGCAGGGGCATCAGGGCCTGGAACCCCGCGAACACCCCCGCAATGGTTCCCATCCGGCGGCGGTTCATGCAGGGCTCATGCAGGCCGTTGGCCATGGACACCGAGAAGGCATCCATGGCCAGGCCCACGCCCAAAAGCAGGCTGTTGACAAAAAAACGCAGACTCCAGGTCATTTTACAGTTCCTCCATTCCTGACAAGCAGCATAAAAAACGGACACAGCCCCGCGGGCTGTGTCCATCGATCCGTTGTTCCCAAAAAGGCAGACTCCATGTACACAGCACCTGCGTGCTGAGGACATGAGTCTCGCAATAGGGGCACGCCCTGACCGGCGTCCCCTCTGGCAAGCCAGGCCGTCCGACGGCCAGTATGTTGACTTGCCGCGCCGGCGGTTTGCAGCCGGCGCCCGCTACTCCCTCATGGATGTTTTGCTTGTTCCGCCCTAGGATATCATATGGTTCCGGGGTTTGTCCATAGAAACCGTGGGGGCCGCGGCTTTTTGGGGTCCGGCGCGGGTTTGGGCGGAAACCGGCCAAAGGACGCCAAAAAGCCCCCGTCCGGGGTCCGGGCGGGGGCTTGGGTCGGTATGGGAAACAATCCGGCAGCAGGGAAGGTTATTCCTCGGTGTCGGTATCGGTGGCCGGGGTTTCCGCGGCGGCTTCGGCAGCCTCTGCGGCCTCCAGAGCGGCCACTTCCTCGGCGGTGGGTTCGCCGTCGGCGGTGTCGGCCTCGGGTTTTGCGGTCTCGGCCTCGTCGTCGTGGTCGGTGCGGGCCACCACCGTCACCCGGTCGGTGTCGCCTAGGCGCATGACCCGGACGCCGCTGCCGTAGCGGCTCTGGATGGTGATATCCGCGGCGTGCATCCGGATGATGACGCCCTCCTGGCTGCTGAGCAGCACGTCGTCGATGTCGTCCACGATCTTGATGCCGGCCACCTTGTCCTTGGAGGCGTCGTAGTTGCGCACGCCCTTGCCGCCGCGGCCGGTGAGGCGGTAGTCCTCGATCTGGCTCCGGCGGCCCTTGCCCTGTTCGGTGACGGTCAGGACGGTGGCGCCTTCGCGGCAGATGGAGACGCCCACCACTTCGTCCCCTTCCTCCAGACGGATGGCCCGGACGCCGTGGCCGCCGCGGCCCATGGGCCGGGCGTCGCTCTCATAGAAGCGGATGGCCTGGCCGTTGCGGGTGGCCACAATCAGGGTGTCGTTGCCGGTGGTGAGGCGGGTCCAGGCGATGGAATCCCCCTCGTTGAGGGAAATGGCAATCAGGCCGCTCTTGCGGATGTTGGCGTACTGGCTGAGGGGGGTCCGCTTGATGAGGCCCTGACGGGTCACCATGGTGACAAAACCGTCCTCGCCGCTGTCCTTGGCCGCCTGGCGCAGCATATTGGTGACCTTTTCGCCCTCGGCCAGCTGCAGCAGGTTGACGATATGGGCGCCCTTGCTGGTACGGCTGCCTTCGGCGATGGTATAGCCCTTGATCCGGAACAGGCGGCCCCGGTCGGTGACAAACAGGACATAGTCATGGGTAGAGCCCACGAACATTTCCTGGACAATGTCCTCTTCCTTCCGGGTCATGCCCAGGATGCCGCGGCCGCCGCGGTGCTGGGCCTGATAGATGGCCTTGGGCTGGCGCTTGACGTAGCCGGCCTCGGTGAGGGTGTAGACGCACTGTTCCTCAGCGATCAGGTCCTCGATATCCACCTCGCCGGTGACGGTCTCGATTTCGGTGCGGCGCTCGTCGCCAAAGCGGCGCTTGATTTCCAGCAGCTCCTCCTTGACGATGGCCAGCACCCGCTGGTCGTCGGCCAGGATGGCCTGCCAGTCGTCGATCTTGCTCTGCAGGGCAGCCAGCTCCTCCTCGATCTTGAGGATTTCCAGGCCGGCCAGACGGCCCAGCTGCAGTTTTACGATGGCGTCGGCCTGGGGATCATCAAAGCCGAACTTCTCCATAATGGCGGCCTTGGCCTCAGCCATGCCGCCCTTACAGGCGCGGATGGTGGCGATCAGCTCATCCACAATGTCGGTGGCCTTTTTCAGGCCTTCCAGAATGTGGGCCCGCTCCTGGGCCTTCTTCAGGTCATAGCCGGTGCGCCGGCGGATGACATCGTCCTGGAACTCGACGTACTTGGCGATCATCTGCTTGAGGGTCAGCACCCGGGGGATCTTGTGGTCGATGGCCAGCATGATGACGCCCACGGTGTCCTGAAGCTGGGTGTAGCGGTACAGCTGGTTCAGAACCACCTGGGGGTTGGCGTCCCGGCGCAGGTCGATGACCACCCGCATACCCTTGCGGTTGGTCTCGTCGTTCAGGTCGGTGATGCCCTCAATCCGCTTGTCCTTCACCAGGTCGGCGATGCTCTCGATCAGCCGGGCCTTGTTGACCATATAGGGGATCTCGGTGATGACGATCTGGAACCGGCCATTCTTCTTTTCCTCGATGACGGCACGGCCCCGCAGGGTGATCTTGCCGCGGCCGGTGGCGTAGGCGGCGCGGATGCCGCTGCGGCCCATGATGATGCCGGCGGTGGGGAAGTCGGGTCCCTTGATGTGCTCCATCAGGCCCGCCAGGTCAATGTCGGGGTTGTCGATGTAGGCAATACACCCGTCGATGACCTCGCCCAGGTTGTGGGGCGGGATGTTGGTGGCCATGCCCACCGCGATGCCCTGGCTGCCGTTGACCAGCAGGTTGGGGAAGCGGCAGGGCAGCACCTGGGGCTCCTTCTTGGTCTCATCGTAGTTGGGGTCCCAGTCCACCGTATCCTTGTCGATGTCGGTGAGCATTTCCACCGCCATCCGGCTCATGCGGGCCTCGGTGTAACGGTAAGCAGCCGGGGGGTCGCCATCCACCGAACCGAAGTTGCCCTGGCCGTCCACCAGCGGATAGCGCAGGGAGAAGTCCTGGGCCAGACGGACCATGGCGTCGTAGACCGACGCGTCACCGTGGGGGTGGTAGGAGCCCAGCACCGCGCCGACGGTGTCGGCCGACTTGCGGTAGGGATGGTTGGGGTCGTTGCCGCGCTCGTGCATGGTAAACAGGATGCGGCGGTGAACCGGCTTGAGGCCGTCCCGCACGTCGGGCAGAGCACGGGAGGCAATGACCGACATCGAGTAATCCAGGAAGGCGGTCTCAATTTCTTTCTTGACGTCCCGGATGATTTTCTTGGTCCCGGTGCCGGGTATCATGACGTAATCTTCTTCCATAGTTCCTCCAAAAGAGCGGCGCAGGGCCGCCGGCTGTTCCGGGTGGGAATCCGGCGGCGGGCCGCAGGGTTTGTTCCGTATTCCGCCTGGTTATACGTCAAGCCGTGCGTACTGGGCGTTGTTCTCAATGAAGCGGCGGCGGGGCTCCACTTGGTCGCCCATCAGGATGGTGAAGGCCTCGTCGGCTTTCTCCGCGTCCTCGATGGTGATCTGGACGATGACCCGGTTGTCGGGGTTCATGGTGGTCTCCCACAGCTGTTCGGGGTTCATTTCGCCCAGGCCCTTGTAGCGGTTGACCTTGGCGCCGGGCATTTCCTGGCTCAGGGCCGCCATTTCCTTCTCGTTGTAGGCATACTTGACCACGTTGCCCTTCTGCACCCGGAACAGGGGCGGCTGGGCGACGTAGATGTGGCCCTGCTCAATCAGGGGCCGCATATACCGGAAAAAGAAGGTCAGCATCAGGGTGCAGATATGGGAGCCGTCCACGTCGGCATCGGCCATAATGAACACCTTGTCGTAGCGCAGCTTGGAGATATCGAATTCATCGCCGATGCCGCAGCCCAGAGCCAGCACCACCGGCATCAGTTTGTCGTTGCCGTAGATCTTGTCGGCCCGGGCCTTTTCCACGTTCAGCATCTTGCCCCACAGGGGAAGGATGGCCTGGATGGCCGAGTCGCGGCCCATCTTGGCCGAGCCGCCGGCCGAGTCGCCCTCGACGATGAAGATTTCGGTCTTGGAGGGGTCGTTTTCGCGGCAGTCGGCCAGCTTGCCGGGCATACGGCTGTTTTCCAGCACGCTCTTGCGGCGGACCAGTTCCCGGGCCTTCTTGGCGGCGGCGCGGGCGCGGGCCGCCTGGGTGGCCTTCTCAAAGATGGCCTTGGCCACCGCCGGGTTCTCCTCAAAGAACTCGGTCAGCTTGCTGTAGACCATGTTGGACACCAGGGTGCGAATCTCGGTATTGCCCAGCTTGGCCTTGGTCTGGCCCTCAAACTCCGCCTCCTGCAGCTTGACCGAGATGACGCAGATCAGGCCCTCCCGGACGTCCGAGCCGGACAGGTTCTCGTCCTTGTCCTTCAGCAGGCCGTGGCTGCGGCCGTAGTCGTTGAACACGCGGGTCAGGCTGGACTTGAAGCCCTCCTCGTGGGTGCCGCCGTCGGGGGTGTTGACGTTGTTGGCGAAGCTCAGCAGCAGCTCATTGTAGCTGGTGTTGTACTGCATGGCGATTTCCGCCTCGGCCCGCTCGGTCTTGCCCGAGAGGTAAATCACGTTGGGGTGCAGCACTTCCAGATTCCGCTTTTCGTTCAGGTAGCTGACAAAGCTGCGGATGCCGCCCTCATAGCACATGACCTCCTGCCGGAAGCAGGGCTCGCCCTCCTGGCCGTCCTCCAGAATGGGGGTGTAGAGCTCCCGCTCGTCGGTCAGGGTGATTTTCAGGCCTGCGTTCAGGAAGCTCTCCTCCCGCAGGCGCTTTTCCAGGGTGTCGAAGCTGAAGACGGTGGTCTCCTTGAACATCTCGGGGTCGGGTTTGAAGGTGACCCGGGTGCCGGTGGAGCCTTCGGGTGCGTCGCCCACCTCATGGAGGGGGCCGTCGGGGTCGCCGCGGCGGAAGGTCTGCTCGTATTCCTTGCCATCCCGACGGACCCGGACGTTCAGCCATTCGGAACAGGCGTTGACCACCGAGGCGCCCACGCCATGGAGGCCGCCCGAGACCTTATAGCCCGAGTTCTCGCCGCCGAACTTGCCGCCGGCGTGCAGGATGGTAAAGACGACGGTGACGGCCGGCAGGCCGGTGTCGGGCTGTACGCCCACCGGAATGCCGCGGCCATTGTCGGTGACCTCGATGATGTCGCCCTCTTTGATCTTGACCTCGATGTGGTCGCAGTGGCCCGCCAGGGCCTCGTCGATGGAGTTGTCCACGATCTCATAGACCAGATGATGCAGGCCCCGCTCGCCGGTGGAGCCGATATACATACCCGGCCGTTTGCGGACTGCTTCCAGGCCCTTGAGGACCTGAATTTCGCTGCCGTCGTACTCGTGGTCGGTGGCGGTGTCGGCGCCGGTGATGATATCCTCTGCCATTGTATCTCTCCCTCTTGTATCAGATTTGCTTCTATTCAAACGTTTTTTCGCGGTGGATGTCAGTGTGTCCTTTCAGCGGGAAAAACCTGCGCTGAAAAGGGCAAAAATCTGCGCTCCGGGCCTTATTCCCCGGCCCAGTCGGGCAGGGGCTGCTCGGCGCGGCGGCGCAAAGCGGCGCTGGACAGCTCGGACAAATAGACGGTGTCCACCGGGCTGTCGGCCAGAACATAGCTCTGGGGCAGTTCGTCCGACAGGCTGACCACCGCCCCGTTTTTCTGGACATACTCCAGAAAGCTGCGTCCCCGGGGGGACACGGTGGTGGTCTCCAGGCTGAAAATCCCGATGATGTCCCGGCTGTTCAGGACATAGTCCCGGCCCAGATGCAGATACATGGTCTGCCTCCCTCTCTGAAAGGCTAAAGCTGCGTCAGGACGCCGCCCTCCATCCGGCAGATGACGCCGTCGGTATGGAGCAGGGCCGCGTCGTCGCAGCTGGTAACAAAGGTCTGCCGCTCCCGCATCCGGGTCAGCAGATAGGCCCGCCGTCCCTCGTCCAGCTCGCTGAGGACGTCGTCCAGCAGCAGCACCGGCCGTTCCCCGGTGATCCGGGCGGAGGCGTCGGCCTCGGCCATTTTCAGGCTCAGCACCACGCTGCGCTGCTGGCCCTGGCTGGCAAAGCTGCGGGCGGGCTGGCCGTCCAGATCCAGAGCCAGGTCCTCCCGGTGGGGGCCGCAGAGGCTCTGACCGGCCCGCAATTCCTCGTCGCGGCGGCGGGCCAGCAGCTGGGCCATCCCGCCCGGCTCAAACTGAGCCTCATACCGGATGGAAAGCTGTTCGGCGCCCCGGGACAGTTCCCGGTAATTGTCCGCCGCCATGGGGGACAGCAGGGCCAGATAGTCCCGCCGCCGGCTCTGGATTTCCTCGCCGCAGCGGGCCAGTTCCAGGTTCAGCACCTCCAGCAGGTCCAGCTTTTCCCGCAGGGGGATTTCGGGCTGGATGGAGGAGCGGCGCAGCAGGCTGTTTTTCTGCTGCAGCACCCGGGTATACCGGCGGTAAAGGGCCAGATAGCCGGGGTAGAGCTGGCACAGAGCCGCATCCAGAAAGCGGCGCCGGCCGTCGGGAGGGCCTTTCACCAGGCTCAGATGCCCGGGGTCAAAGACCACCGCCGGAAAGCTCCCCGCCAGGCTGGATGCCCGCTTGGGAGCGGCGCCGTTCCAGACGGCGTAACGGCCGGGTCGCTCGGTCCCGGCCGCGCCCACCGTGAGGCGGATCTGGTTCTCCTTGCCGTTGTCCCCCACGGTGACCGCCTCCAGGGCGGCGAAAGGGGCGTCCCGCCGGATCAGCTCGATGTCCTTGCCGCCGCGGAAGCTCTTGCCCCCGGTCAGAAGCCAGACGGCCTCCAGCAGGTTGGTTTTTCCCTGGCCGTTGTTGCCGCAGATGACGGTCAGCTCAGGCCCGGGCACCAGGGAGGCCGCGGCGATGTTGCGGTAATTTTCCAGGGTCAGTGAAGCCAGGCGCATTACTGTCCCTCAGCGATTTTGACGGTCCGGCCGTCCAGCTGGATGGTGTCGCCGGGCACGCATTTCTTGCCCCGCATGGTGCAGACTTCGCCGTTCAGCAGCACCTCGCCGGCCTGAATCCGCTCCTTGGCCTCGCCGCCGGTCTCGGCCAGGCCCGCAAATTTCAGCAGGGCGTCCAGCTTGATATATTCGGTGTGAATCACAACCCGTTCCATACCCACAAGCCTCCTCAATCGTTCCTAAACCGCACCGGCAGCACCAGATACAGGAAATCTTCCCCTTCGGCCGGCAGGATCTTCACCGGGCTCAGGGGACCGCTCAGCTGGATGCGGACCTGTTCGGTCCGGGCGTTGCGCAGGGCATCCAGCAAATAGCGGTTATTGAAACCGATTTCAACTTCTTCGCCCTCGCAGGCGGCGGCAAATTCATCCACCACGCGGCCCAGACTGGTCTGACAGCGGACGATGACTTTACCTTCTGTAAAGGTGATGCGGAGGGGGTTCTTTAAACGCTCTGTAATAATCAGAGAGGCACGCTCGATGGTCTCGATGAAGCCCTTGGTGTCCAGCACCGCCTGGGTGCGGTAGCCCTCGGGGATGACGTTCTTGTAGTTCAGGAACTCGCCCTCGATCAGGCGGCTCATGATGGTATAACCCGCTGTAATAAAGACCACATAGCGGCGGTTGGCGCAGATGCGGACCTCGGCCTCGTCGTCGTTGGCCAGCAGCCGGAGTACCTCGTTCATGGTTTTGCCGGGGACGATGATCCGGATTTCCTTGTTGGCGGGGACTTTCCGCTCCACGATGGCCAGCCGGAAACCGTCCAGGGCCACCACCGTCAGGCTCTCGGTGCCGATTTCAAACAGCTCGCCGGTGTGGGCGGGGCGTTTTTCGTCCTGGCTGACGGCATACAGGGTCCGCTCCACCATCTCCCGGAAGGTGCCGGTCTTGATGGTGAGGGTTTCCTCGGCGCCGGTGTTGGGCAGCTGGGGAAAATCGGTGGCGGGCATGCTCTGGATCTCAAACTGGGCAACTCCACCCTGGATCGTTGTTTTTCCGTTGTCAGCCACCGAGATGTTGATCTGTCCGGCCGGCATCCGGCGGACCATGTCGCTGAGCAATTTGGCATTCAGCACGATTTCGCCCGGCTCCAGGACGTTGGCCTCGATGGTGGTGACGATGCCCAGCTCCAGGTCATAGCCGGTGAGGGTCAGGGTGAAACCTTCAGCTTTCAACAGGATGCCTTCCAGCACCGGCACGGTGGACCGGAGAGTCACCGCCCGGGAGACGCCGTCGATGGCGGCGCTCAAAAGTGTCTTATCACAGATGATTTTCAAGATATGTTCTCCCTTTGCTTGCTCTTATTGGCCGGGGCGTCTGGGCAGACCGGCCGTTTGGATGAAAAAGAGGTGCGTCAGCGCCTCTCTATTAAACTTGTTGCAGTAAAAGTAGTAGGGGCTGGGGATTGTGTGGAAAACTCGGATTTTCCTTTTCCTGACAGGGGTTTTGCTTTTCCACCAGATTGTGAAGGGTTTGTGGACAGTTGGTGGAATCGGGGTTGGCGTCCAGGTTTTTCACAGGCGCTGTGGAAAAGAAAAGTTGAATGTTGAAAACTCGGTGTAAAAAGTGGAGAACTTCTCCGGCCTTCCGGCCCGTTTTGGACAAAAGCAGGGGAGAGGCCCCGGGTTTTCGACTTATTCTGCCTTTTTTGGGGAAAATCCAACGGCTGACGGCTGTTTCCGGTCAGGCCTTCACGTTCTTGATGATGTCGTCCACCGTCTCCCGCAGGTGCTGGTCGTTCTTCATGTCCCGCTCCATGGTCTTGAGGGAGTAGACGATGGTGGAGTGATCCCGGCCCGAGAACTCCCGGCCGATGTCCTCCATGCTCATGCCGGTGACCTCCCGCAGGATATAGATGGCCACGCGGCGGGCGCTGGCAATGGACGCGTTCCGCTTGGTGCCCCGGATGTCGGTGACCGACACGTTGAAGGTGCGGGACACCTCCCCGATGATCTTTTCCACCGTCACCGGGATGGGCTGGGTCTCGTTCAGGATGTCCTTGATGGCGTTCTGGGCCACCGAGATCACCGGCTGGATGCCCTCCAGCATATAGTAGGCGTTCAGCTTCTTGACGGCGCCCTCCAGCTGGCGGATGTTGTTTTTCAGGTGATTGGCGATGAATTCCGCCACATTTTCGGGCAGATCCAGGTGGAGCAGCTCGGCCTTGCGCTTGACGATGGCCACGCGGGTCTCAAAATCCGGCGGCTGCACGTCGGCGGTCAGGCCCCACTCGAAGCGGGTGCGCAGACGCTCTTCCAGGCTCTTGATCTCCTTGGCGGGGCGGTCCGACGCGATGACAATCTGCTTGTGGGCGTCGTGGAGGGAGTTGAAGGTGTGGAAAAACTCCTCCTGGGTGGACTCCTTGCCGGCGATGAACTGGATATCGTCGATCAGCAGCAGGTCGGCCACGCGGTATTTCATCCGGAAATCCTCGGTGCTGCCGGCCCGGATGGCGGCGATCAGCTCGTTGGTGAACTGCTCGCAGGTGACATACATGATGACAAAGTCGGGATGGGTCCGCTTGATCTCGATCTGGATGGCGGTGAGCAGGTGGGTCTTGCCCAGGCCCGAGCCGCCGTAGATGAACAGGGGATTGTAGGCCCCCGAGGGGTTGGCCGCCACAGCCTGGGCCGCCGCAAAGGCGAACTGGTTGGACGGGCCTTTGATGAAGTTTTCAAACGTGAACTCATAATTGCCCTGGGGGCTGGCGGGGTTCAGGTCATACTGCTGAGCCAGGACCACTTCATGGGGCGGGGTGCTGGGGACAACCAGCTGAATGTCCACGTCAAAGCCAAGGACAGACTTGAAAGCTTCCTTCAGCAGCCCGAGGTAGCGGTCACTCACAATCTTGCAGATGAAATCGTTTCGCACCGACAAGGTGATATGGCTCGAGTCCTCAAAGCTCACCGGCTCCAGCCCGTCGATGTAAAGGTTGTAGGTGGGCTCTGCCATCTGGCCTTTGCAGTAGAGCTGGGCGGCTTCTAATACGTCCTTGAAAGAATCCATAAAAACATCCACTCCATTGAAGTTTTCAACATAGGTACCGATACCCTGTCAGTATAACACAAAATCGCCAAAACGTCCAGAATCGGGGGTCTATTTATATAATGTAATGAGTATGGGCCGCAAACGGGGGTTCCATGCGCCGGTTTGATGTTGTGTCGGGAACGGCGCCTATCCCCAAAATGTTGTGTATGGGGCGGTTTTCAACGGCCAAAAGTGAAAATGTTGAAAAACTTTGCACAGAAAAATTTTGATGGAAAGCGAAAAAATGCTTGACAGAAGGCAAATTGATGCGATATACTATTAAATCGCAAGCCTGTCCCCTCTGGCCCCGCGTTTCAGGGGCGCATTACAGGGGCGCATAACCGACGATCACCCCGCACCCCGGGGGACAAGTTTTAGGAGGATATCACCATGAAGAGAACGTTTCAGCCCAAGAAGCGCCAGCGCAAGCAGGTTCACGGCTTCCTGACCCGTATGAGCACCAAGAACGGCCGCAAGGTCATCAATGCCCGCCGTGCCAAGGGCCGCAAGAGCCTGACTGTCTGATTGCAGCAGTGAGGCCGGCTGCATCCGGCTGCCGCGGCGTCCGGGCTGCCTTTAAGGCGGCCCGCCGAGGAGGCCGCAGGGCGGGCAGTTCCGGCCAGACAATCAAAGAATGCGCACGAAAAAGGCCGCTGATGGAAATTGGTGGCCTTATTTTTTCAGGAAAAACTGGAATTGTGTGAAAAAATTCGGGCGGCGGTCTTTCAAAGCCGCCCGTTTTTTGCTATACTGACATGGTAGGGCCCTGCTTTTCACACAGGACCGGACAAGATAGGAGGCCCGCAGATGCGATACCGTCCGCTGCGGCATAACAGTGAGTTCGGGCGGGTCTATGCGCGGGGCAAGGCGTATGTGGACCATGCCCTTGTGCTGTATGTGCTGAAAACCCGCGCCAAACAAACCCGCGTCGGCCTGACCGCCACCAAGAAGGTGGGCTGCGCCGTCCAGCGCAACCGCGCCCGCCGGGTCATGAAGGCGGCCATCGACGAACATCTCGACTACAACATCGGGGGCTATAACCTGGTGTTTGTGGCCCGCGCCGCCACACCCCGCCTCAAGAGCTGGCAGGTGTCCCGGGCCGTGGCCCGGCTGTTCCGCCAGGCCGGCCTGCCCGACCGGGCTCTGGAACCCGGCGCACCCCCGCCCTCCAGCCTGCCCCCCGCAAGAAAGACCGCTCCGTCCGCCCAGGAGGGGAGCCGTCCGTGAACCGCTGGCAGAAACTCTGCCGGGATGCGCTGTGCGTCCCCATCCGGCTGTACAAGCGTTGGATCAGCCCGGGGCTTGGGCACAACTGCCGGTTCACACCCACCTGCAGCGAATACGCCATCCAGGCCATCCAGGTCCACGGCTGTCTGAAGGGACTGCTGCTGGCCGCCTGGCGGATCGCGCGCTGCAATCCCTTTGGCCGCTGGGGCTATGACCCCGTCCCCGAGCCGGGACGGTGGCGCAGCCCCCGCCGGGCGCTGCATCCGGCCCGCAGGCCCAAAAAATAACTTTGCTTCTTGTGACGGCCCGGCAGCTGTGAGCGGGTTGTCCCACGCATAAAAAACGTTCCGCGCTCACAGGCGGGACAGAATGGAAGCGCATATGAATTTTCTCTACATTCTCGCCTGGCCGCTCGGCTACGTCATGGAGCTGATCTATAACATCATCCCCAACTACGGCTGGGACCTGATCATCTTCACCCTGCTGATCCGGCTCCTGAGCATCCCGCTGTCCCTCAAGCAGCAGAAAAACATGGTGCGGATGACTGCATTCCAGCCCATGATTGAGGAGATCCAGAAAAAGTACAAGGACAAGCCCGAAAAGCAGCAGGAGGAGATGCTCCGCCTGCAGCAGGATTTCGGCTACAACCCCACCTCGGGCTGCCTGCCCATGCTGCTGAACTTCTTTGTGATGTTCGGCGTCATCGGCGTCGTCTATGAGCCCCTGAACCGCATCTTCCACATCAGCAACGACCTGCTGACCACCGCCGGCACCGCTCTGACCAACCTGGGCATTCAGTTCACCAACATCACCCGGGACAACCTGATCATCGAGCAGATCCTGGCCGGGGAGCAGAGCATCATCAGCATCTTCTCGGACAGCCAGGTGCAGACCATCACCGAGTTCAGCAAGCACATGAGCTTCTTCGGCATCGATCTGACCCGGGTTCCCCAGTACAGCCTGTCGGCCGAGAACCTGCCTCTGCTGATTTTCCCCATCCTGGCTTTGCTCACCAGCTTTGTCTCCACCTGGTACAGCATGAACAGCAGCGGCCAGAAGCTCCAGGGCAGCATGAAGGTCACCATGTACCTGATGCCCCTGATGTATATCTTCTTCTGCTTCACCGTTCCCACCGCTTTCTCTCTGTACTACGTCATTTCCAACGTGGTCATGGTGATCCAGAGCGCCGTCATGAAGAAAATCTATAACCCTGACGAGGTCAAGGCCCAGGTGGCCGCCGAGATCGAGGCCAAGCGCAAGGAACAGCGCCGCGGCGTCAAGAGCACCGTGGTGAAGGTTGTGGACGAAAAGACCGGCCAGACCGTGGAGAAGAACATCTCGGCCAGCGAGATGAACAAGCGCCGTCTGGAGTACGCCCGCCAGCTGGACCAGGAAAAGTACAAAGACGAGAGGACGGTACCTCTGTCTGAGCTGAACAAAACGAAGGAGGAGTGAGCAGAATGATCCGTTCCAAGGAAGCCACCGGCAAGACGGTGGAGGAAGCCCGTGCCGCAGCCTGCGCCGCCCTGGGTGTCAACGAAGACGACCTGAACGTCAGCTATGAAGTTCTGGAAATGCCCCAGAGCACCGGATTTCTGGGCCTGAAGAAGATTCCTGCCCGGGTGCGGGTCATGGTCGAGGAGGAAGACCCGACCCCCGCTCCGGTGGAAAAGCCGGTGGTGAAGGCTGCCGTGAAGGTGGAGAAGCCCGAAAAGGCGGAGCCCGCCCAGCCCGCTGAACCCGCCGAGAAGGCCGAGCCTGCCCAGGCCGCACAGCCTGTGGAAAAGACCGAGCCCGCTGCCAAGCCTGCCAAGAAGCCCGCTCCCGCCAAGGAGGAGACCAAGGCAGAGCCCAAGGCCGCTGTGACTGCCACTCCCGCGCCGGTGGACGAGACCCCGGTGCCCATTGATATTGAGTCCAACGCCAAGGTGAAAGCCGCGGTGGATTATCTGAAAGAGATCGTGGCCCTGATGGGCGTGGAGAATGTGACCTTCAGCGCCCTGCAGAAGGGTGAGGCCACCATCATCCGCCTGGACGGCGACAAGATGGGTGCGCTCATCGGCCGCCGCGGCGAGACCATGGAGAGCCTGTCCTATCTGGCCAGCCTGGTGGCCAACCGCCTGGAAGGCGATTACATCAAGCTGGGTCTGGATGTGGCCGGCTACCGCGGCAAGCGTGAGAACGACCTGACTGCTCTGGCCCAGAAGATTGGCCAGAAGGTGCGCCGCAGCGGACGCAGCTTCTCGATGGAACCCATGAATCCCTATGAGCGCCGGATCATCCACTCGGCCATCAGCCAGATGGAAGGCCTGCGCAGCGAGAGCAAGGGCGAGGGCAAGGACCGCCATGTGGTGATCTATTCCACCGAGCCCGGCGCCCAGACCGAGGCCAGCGAGCGCCGCAGCCGCGGCGGGCGTGGGGATCGCCGGCCCAATGACCGGAACGGCCGCGGCCGCAACGATCGTTCGGGCCGCGGCAACGGCAGCCGTTCCCGTTCGGGCGGCAATCGCGGGCCCCGTCCTTCCAGCGTGCCTGACCGCACCTATGTGGCGGTGGACGCTGCCGACGCCGCACCCGTTGCGCCCAAGCGCAGCCAGCGCGTCGACGATTTCGCCGACCTGGACTTCGGCAAAATCGAACTCTAACCTCCCTACTTTTTCTTGAAAGAAAAAGTAGGCAAAAAGAACTTTACTGGGTACCATACACTCTGGCCGCTCTTTATAGGGTGACAGAGGGTTGCAGACTTTGCCGCGCTTACGTTATGTTTGGCAACGTAGGCGAGGCGCTGCCTGCGGCAGAAACAGCCGAGCCGGAGTTGGGGCAAGCACACCGAAGCGCGTCCAGCGGACGATGCAGCGAGGTGTGCTTGGCGCAGCGCTCCAATTTTCACAAGGGCGCACTGCCGCCCGCCGGGAAAATTGGCTAAGCGCAAGAGGACAGCCGTCCAAATTTTCAAGCGGACCGCGTCCGGCGCAGAAAATTTGGGCAACGGCAACCCGGACCTGCGCCCGGGTACGATGCAAACTACGACATAATCTAGAAAATACCCAAAAAGCTTTTCACTGGGTACCATCAAGTTTCCGGGTCTCCGGAACTTCCACAGGGCCGTTACGCTCCGGCTCGCTTCCGGCGTTTGCGCCTGCGGCGCGGTATGCAAACACAGCGACCGCGTCCTGTGAACGAAACAGGGAGCTGTGCTTGGCGCAGCGCTCCAATTTTCACAAGGGCGCACTGCCGCCCGCCGGGAAAATTGGCTAAGCGCAAGAGGACAGCCATCCAAATTTTCAAGCGGACCGCGTCCAGCGCAGAAAATTTGGGCAACGGCAACCCGGACCTGCGCCCGGGTACGATGCAAAGTGTTGGTATACCCTGATTTCCTCTTTTTGCAAGGCTCGGCCGATCCCGGGGAAAAGCTGCCCCCATCTGTTTTGCTATAACCGCGCATTGCGGCACCTATAACAGAGAAATTTCCTCGCTCCTTTGGGGGCGGGGAAATTTTGTTTGACAGGGGCTATGTGTCTGATAGTCCATCGGCTTTGGGGGTATCGGATGTGCAGCTGAAAGGGGAGGGATGAGCCTTTTTCAAAAGGGTCTCGGATTCTCCACAGAACAGGGAATCTTTGTGGAAAACCGGCCCGCAGATTTCCGCGGCAGGGCGGGGGCAAACACACCGACCGCATCCGGTGGATGAAACAGGGAGCTGTCGTTGGCTGCGCAGCCGAGGCGCTGCCTGCGGCAGAAACAGCCGAGGCGGAGCAGGGGCAGCGGTCTGTCTTTTGCAAGGGCGCGACGACACCCGAAGCAAAAGCAGGGTACCGCAACCCGGAGCCGCGCTCCGGTTTTTGCAAGCGCCATTCTTGGCACGCCGCAAAAATCGGCTAAGCGCAAGAGGGACAAACGCCGGGAACGAGCCGGAACGGAACGGCTTCGTGGAGCTGTCGGAGACCCGGAAACTGGATGGTATCCATTGAAAAGTTGTTTGGGCATTTTCTAGATTATGTTGTAGTTTGCATCGTACCGTGCCGCAGGCACAAACGCCGGGAACGAGCCGGAGCGGAACGGCTCCGTGGAGCTGTCGGGGACCCGGAAACTGGATGGTACACATTGAAAAGCTGTTTGGGCATTTTCTAGATTATGTCGTAGTTTGCATCGTACCGTGCCGCAGGCAACGGAAGCGACCGCATCCGGTGGATGAAGCAGGGAGCTTCCGTTGGCGCCGCGCTCCGGTTTTTGCAAGCGCCATTCTTGGCACGCCGCAAAAATCGGCTAAGCGCAAGAGGGACAAACGCTGGGAACGAGCCGGAGCGGAACGGTTTCGTGGAGCTGTCGGAGATCCAGAAACTGGATGGTACCCAGTGAAAAGCTTTTTGCCTACTTTTTCTCGAAAAAGTATCGCGATGGAAGGACAAAAAATTGAAAATAGCCATCCAGAGAAGGCAAAATGATGCAGGGATGGTTTTGAAGGTGTATCTTTTGAAGAAAATATACAGTTTGGAAAACGCGAAAGAGGGAATGTTTTTCCACAGGAAAAGAGAAACCGGTGGAAAATGTGCCGCCCGCCGGCTGTATTTCATTTTTTGTCCAAACGTGGTACAATACACACAACACCAAAGGAGGGACACCCCATGATGGAAAACAGTACCATTGCGGCCATCGCTACGCCCCCCGGCCAGGGCGGTATTGCGGTGGTCCGCCTGTCCGGCCCCGAAAGCTATGCGGTGGCGGAGAAAGTATTTCGCCCCGCCGACTCCCGCAAACGGGTGGCCGACGCCAAGGGCTATACCGCCCTGTATGGAACCTTTGTCCACGGGGGAGAAACCTTTGACGACGGGGTCGCCCTCTTTTACCGGTCTCCCCGCAGCTATACCGGAGAGGACGTGGTGGAACTGTCCTGTCATGGCGGCGACGCCGTGGCCCGGCGCCTGGTGGAAGCCTGCCTGGCCGCAGGTGCTGTCCCGGCCGGTCCGGGCGAGTATACCCGCCGCGCCCTTTTGAACGGCAAACTCAGCCTCACCCAGGCCGAGGCGGTGATGGACTTGATTTCGGCCGGCGGGCGGCAGGGCGCAGCTCTGGCCAACGCGGCCCGGGACGGCGCCCTGGCCCGGAAGATTTCCGCCCAGCAGCAGATCCTCACCGATTTGCAGGCTCACCTGACCGCATGGGTGGATTTCCCCGAGGAGGACGTCCCCGCCCTGGAGACCGATACCCTGCGCGCTTCCCTGGAAGAGGTGAAGGCCGGGCTGGATGAACTGATTGAAAATTACAACGCCGCCACGGTGCTGCGGGAAGGGGTGGACTGCGCCATTGTGGGCCGCCCCAACGCCGGCAAATCCACCCTCCTGAATTTGTTGGCCGGCTTTGACCGGGCCATCGTCACCCCCATCGCCGGCACCACCCGGGACGTGGTGGAGCAGGCGGTCCAGCTGGGAGAGATCCGGCTCAACCTGTTCGACACCGCCGGTCTGCGGGAAACCGACGACCCGGTGGAGGCCGAAGGCGTCCGCCGCAGCTGGGCCAAGCTGGCCGAGGCGGGTTTGGTTCTGGCGGTGTTTGACGGCTCGTCCCCCCTGGCCAAAGAGGATCTGGACCTGGCCCGCCGCTGTGCCGAGTGCCGGGCCATTGCCCTCATCAACAAGGAGGACCTGCCCATCCAGTTTGACGCCGAGGTGATCGCCCCCTATTTCGCTATGGTGATCCCGGTTTGCTGCAAAGAGGAAGGGGCCAGGAAGGTCATCGCCGCGGCGGTGGCCCGGCTGCTGGGCACCGGCCGCATCGACCCCCACGCCGCCAGCCTCTCGGGCCAGCGGCAGCTGTCGGCGGCCCTTCGGGCCCGGGACGGCGTCAACGGCGCACTGGACGCTCTGGCCACCGGCTTTGGCCTGGACGCGGTGTCGGTCTGTGTGGACGACGCTCTGGACGCCCTCTACGCCCTCACTGGTGAGAACGCCACCGAGGCGGTCATCGACCAGGTATTTGAGAAATTCTGTGTGGGCAAGTAACCGGCGCAGGGGAGGGGACCGAACCGGAGCCATCCCCTCAAATGGAAAGGAACTCTATGAACCATCTTGGAGACTATGATGTGATTGTGATTGGCGCGGGCCATGCCGGCATTGAGGCGGCCCACGCGGCGGCGGTGTTGGGCGCCCGCACCGCCGTCTTTACCATGAGCCTGGACGCGGTGGGGAATATGCCCTGCAACCCCAGCATCGGCGGCACCGCCAAGGGCACCCTGGTGCGGGAGGTGGACGCTCTGGGCGGCCTGATGGGATTGGCGGCGGATGCCACCGCCCTTCAGAGCCGGATGCTCAACCGGGGCAAGGGCCCCGCGGTCCACGCCCTGCGGGTCCAGACCGACCGCAAGAAGTACAACGCCTGGATGAAGCACGCTCTGGAACTGACCCCCGGCCTGGCCATTTATCAGGCCGAGGTGGTGTCCATCCAGATTGAGAACGGCCAGGTGAAAGGAGTGGTCACCCAGCTGAACGGAGAGTACGGCGCCAAGTGCGTGGTGATTGCCACCGGCACCAACCTGGGCGGAAAGATCTTTGTGGGAGATGCCTGGTACGCCTCGGGCCCCGACGGGATGCACGCCTCCAACGCCCTCACCGAGAGCCTGCGGGCGGCAGGGCTGCCCCTGCGCCGGTTCAAGACCGGCACCCCCGCCCGGGTCCATCGCCGCAGCATCGACTTCGACAAGCTGGAGCGCCAGCCCGGCGACCCGGAGGAAACCCTGCAGCCTTTCAGCTTCATGACCACCCAGCCGGTCCGCAATCTGGTGGACTGCTACATTGCCTACACCAACCCCGAGACCCATAAAATCATCCTGGACAATATCCAGCGCAGCCCCCTGTACGGCGGCATGATCGAGGGAGTAGGGCCCCGCTACTGCCCCTCCATTGAGGACAAGGTGGTGCGGTTTGCCGGCAAAGACCGGCACCCCATCTTTGTGGAACCCTGCGGAGAGAACACCGAGGAAATGTATCTGCAGGGTGCGTCCAGCAGCCTGCCGGAGGATGTGCAGAACGCCTTCTACCACAGCATTGTGGGGTTTGAGCATCTGGAGATTCTCCGCCCGGCCTACGCCATCGAATACGACTGCGTGGACCCCACCAGCCTGGCCCCCACGCTGGAGAGCCGGCAGGTGGAAGGCCTCTACGGCGCGGGCCAGTTCAACGGCACCTCCGGTTATGAGGAGGCGGCGGCCCAGGGCCTGCTGGCCGGCCTCAACGCCGCCCGCCGCGCCCTGGGAAAAGAACAGCTGGTGCTGCCCCGTCAGACCAGTTACTTGGGCACCCTGGTGGACGACCTGGTGACCAAGGGGGTCATGGACCCCTACCGGATGATGACCAGCCGCAGCGAATACCGGCTGACCCTCCGGCAGGACAACGCCGACACCCGCCTGACCCCCATCGGCCGGGAATACGGCCTGGTGTCGGATGAGCGGTGGGCCCGGTACGAGGAAACCCGGCGGGTGCTGGAAGCCGAGCGGGCCCGCCTCCACGAAACCCACGTCAAGACCGCGCCCCTCCAGGCGGCCATGGAGGCTGCCGGCCTGACCCCCGCCCAGCAGGGCGGTCTGGCGGATGAACTGCTCCGCCGTCCCGAAATCAACTACAGCCTAATGGCCCAGGTCATCGGCTGGGGGGAGGGGGTTACCCCCATGCTGGCCGAGCGGATCGAAACCGAGATCAAGTACGCCGGCTACATTGCCCGCCAGGACCGGATGATCCGGGACATGGCTCGGCGGGAAAAGACTCTCATCCCGGCCGGCTTCCAGTACGAGGGCCTCACCGGCCTGACCCTGGAAGCCCGGGAAAAGCTCAACAAGATCCGGCCCCGCAGCCTGGGACAGGCGGGGCGCATCCCCGGCGTGTCCCCGTCCGACCTTGCCCAGCTGAGCATCGCGCTGGCTGCGGCCCAGAAGAAGGAGGCCTCCCATGATTGATAAAAACCGCCTTGCGGAAAAGTGTTCCACGTGGAACATCGCCCTCACCGGCACCCAGCTGGACCAGCTGGACCAGTACGCCGAGCTGCTGGTGAGCTACAACCAGAAGGTCAACCTGACCGCCATCACCGACCCCGAGGGCATCGAGGACAAGCACTTCCTGGACAGCCTGCTGTTTGCCTGCCAGCCCGAGGTGGCGGGGAAGATGGTGGACGTGGGGGCGGGGGCCGGGTTCCCCGGCATCGTCACCAAGATCTACAAGCCCCACCTGGACCTGACCCTGATGGAGCCCACCGGCAAGCGGGTGGACTTCCTCCGGTACGCCTGCGAGACCCTGGGTCTGACGGGGGTCAGCTTTGCCAAGGAGCGGGCCGAGGAGGCCGCCCGCAAGAGCTGGCGGGAACAGTTCGACCTGGTGTCGGCCCGGGCGGTGGCCGCCCTGCCGGTGCTGGCCGAATACTGCCTGCCCCTGGCCAAGGTGGGGGGACACTTCCTGGCCATGAAGGGGGCCTCCGCTGCCGAGGAGCTGGAGGCCGCCCAGGGGGCCATCCGCAAGCTGGGAGGCAAGTACCGGGAGACCCGGGCCTTCCATCTTCCGGGCGGGGACGCCCGCAGCCTGGTGCTGGTGGAAAAAATTTCGCAGACTCCGACCGTATATCCCAGAAACGGCGGAAAAATTGCGAAAGCGCCCCTGAAATAAGGCGGAATATCTCAGCTCGCCTCGAACGGCGGCGAACGATTTTTCTGGAAAGCGCAGCGCTTCTGTGGTACTCTTGAACTGGAAGAGTTTCCCACGGGGGCGCTTTTTGTTTGCGCCCGGGATGGGACTTCACGGGAAGGAGGACAAGCCGTGTTTGACCGCAGAAAACCGGTGGGGAAGGTGGTGGCGCTGCCGGTGGAGCAGATCGAGCCCTCGCCGTATCAGGCCCGCCGCGTCTTTGACCAGGAGGAGCTGGCGGGGCTGGCGGCCAGCATCCGGGAGAATGGGCTGCTGCAGCCGGTGACGGTCCGCCGCCTGGGCCCCGACCGGTACGAGCTGATCGCAGGGGAGCGGCGGCTGCGGGCCTGCAAGCTGGCCGGCATGGACCGGGTGCCCGCCATCCTGCGGGACTATCAGGACGACCAGACCGCCGCCCTGAGCCTGTTGGAAAACATCCAGCGGGCCGACCTGAACCCCTTTGAGCAGGCCCGGGGCCTGCAGGACGTGCTGGCCCTCTGGGGCTGCACCCAGGCCGAGGCCGCCAAGCGGCTGGGGATGGCCCAGCCCACCCTGGCCAACAAACTGCGGCTGCTTCAGCTCACCGCCGACCAGCAGCAGTTCATCCTGGAAAATCACCTCACCGAGCGCCACGCCCGGGCGGTGCTGCGGCTGCCCGAGAACCGCCGAAGCGAGGCCCTCATCACCATCAGCCGCCGCCGGATGAATGCCCGGGCCGCCGACCGCTATGTGGAACAGCTGCTGCAGGAGACCGACACCCCCGCCCAGAAACCACGCCGCCTGCCCATGGTGCGGGACGTGCGGATCTTTGTCAACACCATCGACCACGCCATCCGGCTGATGACCGACAACGGCGTCCCCGCCACCGCCCGACGGGAGGAGGGGGACGGCTACATCGAGTACACCGTCCGGATTCCCACCGGCCCCGGTCCCGGCAAATAAACCCGGACAAGCCCCCCGGCTCCGCCGCCGGACAAGCCCCGCCGCAGGGCGGGGGATGGGCCGGACGGCCGGTCCGCTCCTGCGCCGGCCGGGCGGCGTGGACAGGCCTCCGGCCCGCAAACCGGTTCCCATTTCAGGGCCCCCGCACAGACCGCCCTCCGGTCTGGGGCGGGGGCCTTTTTGTGGGAAAAGGTTCCACGTGGAACATCTTGCGCGGCGGGCGCGGGTCTGGTATCATGGAGGAAAAGGAGGGGATCACCCATGGAACTGGAACTGCGTCCCCGGACCCAACAGGAGGTCCGCATCTACTTTGCCCGCACCCGGGACCCGGAGATTCAGGCCCGGATTCCCCAGCGCAGCCAGACGGTGGAGCAGGCCCTGGAGGACTACCGCCGGTCCCTGGCTCCCGGCGCGGACAGCTATGGCCGGACGGTCTGGGCCGACGGCGTCTATGTGGGGGATATCTGGTGTTACTGCATCCACGCCGAGCCCGACCCCGACGCCATGGTCAGCTATTGCATCTTTGAAAAGGACCGCTGGGGGCAGGGGGTGGCCAGCCGGGCGCTGGAACAGTTCCTGGCCGATGCCGGGCCCCGGTTCGGCCTGAAACGGGTGGGGGCTTTTGTGTACGCCGACAACCCCGCCTCGGTGCGGGTGCTGGAAAAGAACGGCTTCGCCATCCAGGAAACGTTTGAGGAGGAGGGCCGCCGGTCCTTCTACCTTGTGCGGGAAATAGAAGAAACAGGGAGGCTGGACAAATGGAATACAGAGTGATCAGCAACCGGATTACAGCGGTGGAGAAGGACCAGGTTCTGGGGGAGATTACCTTCCCGGACTGCGGGCCGGAGACGGTGGTCATTGACCACACCTGGGTGGACCCGTCCCTGCGGGGACAGGGGGTGGCCGGCCAGCTGGTCAAGCGGGCCGCCGACGCTTTGCGGTCCACCGGCCGCAGGGCCCGCGTCACCTGTTCCTATGCCCGGGACTGGTTTGAGCGCCATCCCGAGGAGGCCGACGTCCTGGTGGACGGATGGGAGAAGGACCACGCCGCCTGCCGGCTGGGCCGCTGAAAAGGGCAGAGAAGGCCCCCGCCGAAACCGGGGGCCTTTTTCAGACCCAAATTTTACCGGTTTTTGCCCCATTCCCGGCGTGAATCATTTGACGTTCCCCTGCGAATGGATTATAATAGAGTGCGTAACAAGACTGAGAAATGTTCCACGTGGAACATTGCATGAGAGGGAGGATTCCGGTTCGTGGGTAAGATCATAGCAGTGGCAAATCAGAAGGGCGGTGTGGGCAAGACCACCACCGCCGTCAATCTTTCGGCCTGCGTGGCCGCCCTGGGCAAGAAGGTCCTGATTGTGGACCTGGACCCCCAGGGCAACGCCACCACCGGCTACGGCATCTCCAAGCGGAGCGTCGAGACCGGCACCTATGAGCTGCTGATCGGCGACGCCGAGCCCAGGGACGCCATCCGCAAGACATCCTTCCGGGCCGACGTGCTGCCCTCCAACACCCGTCTGGCGGGCGCCGCCCTGGAGCTCATCGATCTGCCCAACCGGGAGAGCCGCCTGCGCAAGGCCCTGGCTCCCATCCAGCAGGACTATGACTTCATCTTCATCGACTGCCCCCCCAGCCTGGACCTGCTGACCCTCAACGGCCTGTGCGCCTGCGACAGCGTCCTGATTCCCATCCAGTGCGAGTACTACGCCCTGGAAGGTCTGAGCGAGCTGATCAGCACCCTCAAGACCGTTCGCCGCAAGTACAACAACTACCTGGACATTGAGGGCGTGGTGTTCACCATGTACGCGGGCCGGTACAACCTGACCCTGCAGGTGGTGGAACAGGTCCAGAAGTATTTCGGGGACAAGGTCTACCAGACCACCATTCCCCGGGCCATCCGCATTTCGGAGGCCCCCAGCTACGGCCAGCCCATCAACTACTACGAACCCAAGGGCAAGGGCAGCGAGGCCTATATGGATTTGGCCATTGAATTCGTCAAGCGCAACCGCCCGCGGGACCCCCAGCCCCGCCGCCGTCGCGCCAAAGCAGCCAAGCCGGAAACGGCTTGAGAGGGGAGGGTGACAGATGCCAAGAGGAAGAGGCGGCCTGGGCCGCGGATTGGAGAGTCTGTTTGAGGACGCAGCCCCCAGCCTGGAATCAGACGGCGGGGTGCGCACCGTCCCCCTGCGGGAGATTGAGCCGGACCCCGGCCAGCCCCGCAAAACCTTCCCGGAGGAGAGCCTGTCCGAGCTGGCCGACAGCATCAGCCAGCATGGCCTGCTGCAGCCCATTGCGGTGCGGCCCCAGTCCATGGGCGGGTACCGGATTGTGGCGGGCGAGCGCCGGTGGCGTGCCTGCCGGCTGGCGGGCCTGACCGAGGTGCCGGTCATCATCCTGGACGTGTCGGATCAGGAGGCCATGGAGCTGGCCCTGATCGAGAACCTCCAGCGGGAGGACCTGGACCCCATCGAAGAGGCCTGCGGCATCCGGGAACTGATGGACCGGTGTGAGCTGACCCAGGAACAGGCAGCCCGCCGGCTGGGCAAGAGCCGCAGCGCTCTGGCCAACAGCCTGCGCCTGCTGAATCTGCCCCCGGAGGCCCTGGAACTTTTGAAAGCCGGCAAGCTGACGGCGGGCCACGCCAAGGCCATTCTGGGCCTGCCCAGCCCCGAGCTGCAGGTTCAGGCGGCCCAGCTCATTGCAGAGCACAACCTGAACGTCCGCCAGGCCGAGGAACTGTGCCGCCGTCTGGCCAAGGAGGCCAAAGAGGCGGCGGCCCCGGAACCGGCGCCCCGTCCGGCCCTGCCGGTGGAAGTGGAGGAGAGCCTCCGCCAGACCCTGGGCAATGAGGTGTCGGTGGCCTATAAGGACGGCAGAGGAAGCCTGACGGTACATTTCTACTCGGACGATCAGCTGCGGGCGTTTGCCAACCTGCTGGGCCATTACGAACAGCAGGGGAGCGGGGTGTAAAACCCCGGCGCTCCGGTGCGATTGTTTTTGTGGGAAGCCTGAGTGATATAAAGGAGAAATCGAAATGCTTGACATCAAATTTGTCCGTGAGAATCCGGACGCAGTCAAAGAGAACATCCGCAAGAAGTTCCAGGATGCGAAGCTGCCCCTGGTGGACGAGGTCATCGAGCTGGACGGCAAGTACCGCAAGTGCCTGCAGGAAGCCGAGAACCTGAAGGCCCAGCGGAACAAGCTGAGCAAGGCCAACGGCCCCCTGTTCGGTCAGCTGAAGAAGTGCACCGACGAGGCCAAGAAGGCGGAGCTGCAGGCCCAGATCGACGCCAACAACGCCGCCGTCAAGGCCGACGCCGAGCAGCTGGCTGCCCTGGACACCGAGAAGGACCAGATGGCCGCCCGCATCCAGGAGATCATGTACACCATCCCCAACATGATCGACCCCAGCGTGCCCATCGGCCCCGATGACACCCACAACGTGGAGGCGCAGCGGTTCGGCGAGCCGGTGGTGCCGGATTTCCCCATCCCGTACCACACCGAGATCATGGAGAGCTTTGACGGCATCGATATGGACGCCGCCGGCCGTGTGGCCGGCAACGGCTTCTACTACCTGCTGGGCAACATCGCCCGGCTGCACGAAGCCGTTCTGGCCTACGCCCGCGACTTCATGATCAGCAAGGGCTTCACCTATGTGATTCCTCCCTTCATGATGCACGGCAACGTGGTGCAGGGCGTCATGTCCTTCCCCGAGATGGATGCCATGATGTACAAGATCGAGGGCGAGGACCTGTACCTGATCGGTACCTCCGAGCACACCATGATCGGCCGGTTCATTGACCAGACCATCGATGAGGCCAAGCTGCCCCTGACCCTCACCAGCTACAGCCCCTGCTTCCGCAAGGAGAAGGGCGCCCACGGCATCGAGGAGCGCGGCATCTACCGCATCCACCAGTTCGAGAAGCAGGAGATGATCGTGGTCTGCCGTCCTGAGGAGAGCAACGACTGGTATGAGAAGCTGTGGCGCTACTCGGTGGAGCTGTTCCAGAACATGGAGATTCCCGTCCGTCAGCTGGTCTGCTGCTCGGGCGACCTGGCCGACCTGAAGGTCAAGAGCTGCGACATCGAGGCATGGAGCCCCCGCCAGCAGAAGTACTTCGAGGTGTGCAGCTGCTCCAACCTGGGCGACGCCCAGGCCCGCCGCCTGCACATCCGCGTCAAGGGCGCCGACGGCAAGAGCTACCTGGCCCACACCCTGAACAACACCTGCGTGGCTCCTCCCCGTATGCTGATCGCCTTCCTGGAGAACCATCTCCAGGCCGACGGCTCGGTCACCATTCCCAAGGTCCTGCAGCCCTACATGGGCGGCCTTGAGGTGATGGTCCCCAACCACAAGTAATCACCCCCGCAAAACCTTAGAAAGCGTTTTCAGCCGCCCTCGGCCCCACAGCGGGACCGGGGGCGGTTTTTTTGCTGGGCCGGTCACGCCGGCCGGATGGGAAAAGCTGGGATCGTGGCCCCGGGGCGGGGGAAGGGACTGGCTTGGAGGGGCAGCCGGCCGGTATAAAACCGCGCCGGATGGGCCATGCTAAAGGGAGAAACGGCGGCCTGTCAGGACTTGTGGGAAAAAAGTGTACTTTTTTCAAAATACCTGTTGACAAATTGCGAAGGATTGGTTATAATAATGGAGCGTTCCGCGGGAGCGCAAAGATGAATATGGCGGTATAGCTCAGTTGGCTAGAGCATTCGGTTCATACCCGAAGTGTCACCGGTTCAAATCCAGTTACCGCTACCATTTACAGAGTTTCGCTAAAATAAGGGGGACGTCGTCTGCAATAGTGGACGAGGATGTCGGAGATTTTAGCGAAGCTCTGTGTTTCTAAGGCCCGTTGGTCAAGCGGTTAAGACACGGCCCTTTCACGGCTGTAACATGGGTTCGATTCCCGTACGGGTCATATAAAAAGCTCCCCAGCTTAGGCTGGGGAGCTTTTTTATGCTAGCCGTACGTGGAATCGAACAGGGCGGCGGCCCGCAGGCCGCAAAATTGATCCAGTGGATCAATTTTAGCCCGCGGGTATTCCCGTACGGGTCATATAGCCGTACGAGACAGCGCCGCCGACCGCGTCCGGTGGACGAAACAGGGAGGCCGGCGCTGGAACAGGGCGGCCCGCGGGTATTCCCGTACAGGTCATACGGCCATGTGGGACATCTCCGCCCGCGTCCATCTTGTACCCCGCATCCCACAAACAAAAGCACCTCAGCTTGGACAGCCGGGGTGCTTTTTGCGTTCTATGTAGGGTTACTGGTTGGTCTGGTGCAGATAATCCAGAATTTCCTCCGGTTTATACACCAGCACATCCGCGCCGGCGGCCTGCAGTTCTTCGGCCCCGCGGAAGCCCCAGACGGCGCCCAGGGTCACCAGACCGGCATTGTGGCCGGTGGCGATGTCCACGTTGCTGTCACCCACAAAGAGGGTGGAGGCTTTGGCTGCGCCCAGCTGTTCCATCAGGCTGTAGACCCCGGTGGGGTCGGGCTTGACCGGCACGCCGGGGCGGCTGCCCCGCACCGCCAGAAAGACATCGTGCCCAAAGTAGTGGTCGATGATGCCGCCGCAGAGGGTGTCCGCCTTGTTGGAAAAGACAGCGGTGCGGATGCCTTCCGCCTTGAGGGCGGCCAGCAGCTGGGGGATGCCGGGATAGGGGGCGGTTTTGTCCTCCTTGTGGGCATCGTACCGGGCGGTGAACTGGGCCAGGGTGGCGGCCAGCTGCTGGGGTGTGCGGCAGTCCTCCGGGGAGAACCGCTCCACCAGTTTGGGGATGCCGTTGCCCACCATGTGCTTGTACTGCTCCACCGTGAAGGTGGGCCAGTGGTTTTGTTCGCAGACCCAGTTTCCGGCATCGGCCAGGTCGTCGATGGTGTTCAGCAGGGTGCCGTCCAGGTCAAAGAGGATGGTATTAATCATGAAAAATCCTTCCTTTCAAAAAAGGCCGCACAGGCACGGGCGTCGGCCAGCGGGATGCTGCGCACCCGCTCATGGAAGCGGCCGGGATAAGCAAAGGTGAGGTTGGCGCGGCCCCGCACCACCGCCCAGGGCGTCTGGGAGATGCGGAGGCACACCACCGGAGAAAAGATGCAGACACAGTGCAGGGACATCCGGCGCTGCCGCAGAAAGGTGAGACGGCCGTCGGTGGGCCAGGCTCCCTCCCGGAACATTCCCTCCACCTGGAACAGGAACCAGAGCCCGCAGCCTGCGGCCGGCAGAGCCAGCAGCGGGACGGCGGCAGGCAGAGCCCAGGAGGCCACCAGAAGCAGCAGCACACAGAACCCCAGACAGCCGCCGGCAGGGGCAATCAGGGCCAGGCTGCGGCCCCGCACCTGAGCCAGCGAGGCCCGCCGGTTGGGGGGCAGCCGGAAGCTGGGCAGAAGCCGCCGCACCAGTTCTTCCTGGCCGGCCCGGTAGACAAAGAGGGGATCGTCGGCGTTGTAGCATCCGGCGGTGAGATAGACGGGATAGCACCGCAGCAGCCGCGCCACAGGGGACAGCCGCACCTCGGCACAGGTGAGCTGGTCCATCCGGAACCGGCGTTCCACCCGCAGCAGGAGCCCGCCCCGGCTGGCCAGCACCCCGCTGCCCCGCCAGACCGCGTATCGGACGGTATGGCTGAAACTGCGCAGCAGGCTCAGGCCAAAGAGAACCGTCCAGAGGGTCAGGGCCCAGGCCAGGCCGGCGGGCAGCCAGTGGGCCGCCCAGGTCACAGCGTGATCCAGCTGTTCCAGCGCAATCTCCTCGGCGGCGTTGTCTCCCTGCCGCAGGGCCACCCAGACCAGAAACAGGGTGGACAGGCTGTTGGCGCCCAGCAGGGCCAGGGCCAGCCGCTCGCCGCCGGCGGGATGATAGTATTCCTCGGCGGGGGCAGGCATCAAACGGTCGGCCAGCATCTGGGCGTCTTTGCGGGTGAGGCAGAGGGTCACCGCCTGGTTTTTGGGCAAAAGGGTGGGGTAAAGGGTCACCCGGCTGGCTCCGCCCAGCCGGTAGATCACCGGCCGTTCCATCTGGATGGCGGCCAGCTGGCTGGCCTGGATGGTCCGCTCAAAGGAAAAAATCAGATTCCAGTGCAGGCGAAGCACCCCGTCCTGATCCAGCTCCCAGCTGGAGGCCCGCAGCATCACATAGCTCACCAGAGCCAGCAGGCAGAACAGGACCAGATCCTGCGCCAGCGCCGTCCGGAGGACCTCCCATTCCTGGGCAAAGAAAACCTGTACCAGGGGCACCAGATAGAGCAGGAGGGTGTGGCGCAGAAAGCGCAGGGCAAAGAAGGGGTGATAGCGCCGCGGCCCGGTGCCGGTCATAGGACGTCCTCCCCGCCGGCCAGCAGGGCTTCCCCGATGGCGTCGGCCTCCTGCAGGGGGATGCCGGGCAGAATGGCCCACATGCCGGGGGTGAAGATCACCAGGACACAGGCCCCCGCCAGCCGCAGCAGCGGGGTGCGGAAAATCAGGGTGGAGGTGATGCTGTTTCGGGGGATGACCCGCTCCACCGGGAAGGCTACCCCCATGTAGAGGGTCAGGGTACAATCATCCAAAGTGGCCACCAGGCTGCAGGACCGGACCCACACCCCGAACACCACCCCACACCACAAAGCGCAGAAACCAAAGCCCCATCCCAGCCCCTGCCAGAACAGGAAGGGCGCTGCAATCAGGCCGGGCAGCGCCGCCCAGACACAGAGGACCGCCCTGCCTCGAGGGGTAGGTGTAGACGCAGAGCCAGCGAGATCGAAGAGCTGTTCCATGGCGCGGCCTCCTTTCTGACGCTACAAAAGGGAATGTGTGATGCTTTTATAACGGAACGTTGCGGCCCGGCGGGCCGTCCTGCGTTCCGCCCCTATTATATCCGGATTGGCTGGGAGCGTCAACGATGGAAGGGAAAACCGGCCGGAACCCTTCTTTTTCGCAAAAACCGGGGACCAAAACCATCCGCCCCGCAGAACAAAAGCAGGACCGCCGGCAGCCCCGCTTTGGCTTTAAGACGCAGGAAAGCCCGAATTTTCTTCCAGAAAAGTAGGGGGTTAGGGGTGCAGGCAGGCTCATAGTATGGTATACTGAAAGAATCAATGTGAGAACGTGCGCGTGTGATGGCGCACAGGGAGGAAATTTCTATGTTGATTGAAATCATCAAGGCCCTGCTGATGGGCATCGTGGAGGGCGTCACCGAATGGCTGCCCATCTCGTCCACGGGACATATGATTCTGGTGGAACAGCTGATCCAGTTTGACGCCAGCGATGCGTTTATGTCCATGTTCCGGGTGGTGATCCAGCTGGGCGCCATTCTGGCGGTGGTGGTCCTGTTCTGGGGCAAACTGTGGCCCTTTGGCCTGCGCCATGGCCGCATTACCTCCAAGGCCCCGGTCTGGAGCCTGTGGTTCAAGGTGGTGGTGGCCACCCTGCCGGTGCTGGTCATCAGCCCGCTGGACGACTGGATGGAGGCCAAGTTCTATAATTATATCACGGTGGCCGCCATGCTGATTCTGTACGGCGTCCTGTTCATCCTGGTGGAAAACCGCGGCGCAGCCGCCCGGGTCACCCGCCTGGATCAGATCAGCTACCGCGAGGCCCTCATCATCGGCCTGTGGCAGACCCTGGCCATCATCCCCGGCACCTCCCGCAGCGGCGCCACCATCGTGGGCGGCCTGCTGCTGGGCCTGTCCCGGGCTGCGGTGGCTGAGTTCACCTTCTATCTGGCCATCCCGGTGATGGCCGGCGCATCCCTGCTCAAGGTGGTGAAGTTTGTGCTGGAAGGCCAGACCATGACCAGCACCGAAATCGCCATCATGGTCACCGGCTGCCTGTCCGCCTTTGTGGTGAGTATGGTGGCCATCCGGTTCCTGATGTCCTACGTCAAGAGCCATGACTTCAAGTTCTTTGGCGTCTACCGCATCGCGCTGGGCGTGGTGGTGCTGGCGGTGGCCGCCGTCAGCGCCTTCGGCTGAGCGGGCAGAGAATCCCCGGTTTGTCTTTCCTGACCTGCGGGTTTGTGGTATACTTTCCCATAAGAGAGAATCTTGGGCGGGCTGCCCGCCCGGCCCCAAAGGAGGACAAACAACATGGAAGGTTCTGCTGTATACTATACTGATTTCCGGTGCCCGGTGGGCACCAGCCTGACCGAGAAACTCCGCCGCCTGTGCCTGGCGGCGGGCATCCGCAACATTGAGATGGACGGCCGCTTTGTGGCCATCAAGATGCACTTTGGCGAGCTGGGCAACCTGGCTTTTCTGCGGCCCAATTACGCCAAGGTGGTGGCCGACCTGTGCAAGGAACAGGGCGGCATGCCCTTCCTGACCGACTGCAACACCCTGTATCCGGGCAGCCGCAAGAACGCCCTGGAGCACCTGACCTGCGCCCAGATGAATGGCTTCTGGCCCATGACCACCGGCTGCCAGGTGCTGATCGGCGACGGCCTGCGGGGCACCGACGAGGTGGAAGTCCCGGTGCCCAACGGCGAGTTCTGCAAGACCGCCAAGATCGGCCGCGCCATCATGGACGCCGATATCTTCATCAGCCTGACCCACTTCAAGGGCCATGAGTCCACCGGCTTCGGCGGCGCCATCAAGAACATCGGCATGGGCTGCGGCAGCCGCGCCGGCAAGATGGAACAGCATTCTTCGGGCGCTCCGGCGGTCCAGCGGGAACTGTGCCGCGGCTGCCACCGCTGCGCCAAGGAGTGCGGCTCGGACGCCATCCACTACGATGCAGAGAACAAGGCCGTCATCGACTACGATCTGTGCAAGGGCTGCGGCCGCTGCATCGGCGCATGCAGCTTTGACGCCGTCTATTCCAAGGACAGCAGCGCCAACGAGGATCTGGACCGCAAGATGGCCGAATACGCCGCCGCCGTCTGCGCCGGCCGTCCCTGCTTCCACATCAGCCTGGTGCAGGACATCAGCCCCAACTGCGACTGCCACGGCGAGAACGACGCACCCATCCTGCCGGATATCGGCATGTTCGCATCCTTTGACCCGGTGGCTCTGGATCAGGCCTGCGCCGACGCCTGCCTGGCGGCAACTCCCATTGCCAACAGCCAGCTGGGCCAGAACCTGGCCCGTCCCGGCTGGAACTGCTACCACGACAACTTCAAGGATTCCAACCCCAACATCGAGTGGAAGGCAACCCTGGAGCAGGCCGAAAAGATCGGTCTGGGCCAGCGGGCTTACGTCCTGAAGAAAATTTGATCCTGCGCACCTGACTTTTCAACAACAAAGGCCGCAGCCTGTGGAAGGCTGCGGCCTTTTGATTTCCGGTTTTACTGCTGGGGTGCGGGGACGATGGCGTTGAGGACGCCCGCCACTGCGGACCAGTCTTCCTCGGAGCAGGAGGGCGTCTCCTGGACGCCGGCGTCGGACAGTTCGCCCTGAACGGCCTTGGGGTCGTCCAGAATCCGCTGGGCGGATTCCTCAATCAGGGGCCAGGCCTCGGCGAAGTTCTCCTGGTCCACCTGTTCCAGCGAATCAAACCACTGGGACAGGCTGTCGTTCAGCGCATCGCTGCTGCGGTTGGCGGCGGCGTTCTCGTCGGCCCATTCCATCATGGATGCGGCGGCGGCCACCGATTTCAGAGAGGTGCCTGCGGTGCCGGGGCCCCAGCCCAGGCTGCCGGCGAAGGCGTCGGCGGGATCGCTGATGCCGTTGAAGCCGTTTTCGCTGCCGTCCACCACGGGCGCGGGGGCCGTGTCATCCTCGCCGGAAGGCACTGCCTGGGAGGTGGGAGCCTCGCTCAGAGCCTGGGAGGAAGAAGAGGACGAGCTGCTGCTGGCAGACGGGGTACAGCCTGCCAGTACCAGCGAGAGAAGGAAAATTCCGCAGCATCCTGCAGCGCAGGTGCGGAACAAATGACTGTGTTTCATATCAAAAAGACCTCCTTTTTGCGCCCTGAGGCGGCAGTCCTTTTATCATCACTCGGATTCTATTATCAGTATACTGTCCCTGCTTCTCCTTGTCAACGGCCCTACTTTTCTGCCCTACTTTTCTGGAAGAAAAGTAGGCAAAAGACTTTCACTGGGTACCATTAAGTTTCCGGGTCTCCGACGGTTCCGCGGGGCCTTTACGCTCCGGCTCTTTTGTTACGTTTGTGCCTGCGGCACGGTACGATGCAAACTACCTCATAGCCTGATTTTCTGACCCGCAGAAAAGCTCCATCTTGCGGTGCCCTGAATTTTCTGCGCATCAAGCATGATGCTTGAAAATTCAGACCGCGGCCCCTGCTCCCTGTTTCATCCACCGGGTGTGGTCGCTGCCGTTGCCTGCGGCACGGTACGATACAAACTTTTCCAGACTTAATTCGTGATCCACAGAAAAGCCCGTAAAGCACAAATCCCCGCCCCAAACGGAGTGAGGATTTTGTCTTTGATCAATTTTGGGGGCATACCGGTACAGAACGCCGCTGAAACTTGGGATAAACAGGCCATGTCGGGGTTTGCATCGTACCGTGCCGCAGGCACAAACGTAGCGAGCGAGCCTAAGCGTAACGGCTCCGCGGAACTTTGGGAGACCCGGAAACTGTATGGTACCCAGTAAAGCTTTTTGCCAAGCTTTTTCTCGAAAAAGCGGAAAGCGGAAGGAGAATAAAGTGCAAATATATTGCACTTTATGCAACTTGTTGGCGATTGACAAGGGTTGGAGGGGTTTGTATAATGAGCTCATAGCGGGGGAAAACGCTGTCCCGGCCTGCAAAAAGCAGGGCTCTGCAAGGCAGAATCCGGGCCCGGCGCCCGCGGGAAACTGTGAGAAAAGGAGCGATGCAGGGATGAAGCCAAAAGAGCGGATGCTGTGCACGCTGGAGGAATTCTCAACGGCGATGCTGTCGGCTCTGGGTTACCTGCCGGTGGCGGGCGTGGTTCTGGCCGTGGGCGCCTTGCTGGCCTCGGCCGGACTGGGAACCTTTATCCCCATCTTGAAATGGGAACCGTTGGCCTTCGTGGGCAATCTGGCCTACGATGCCATGATGGTGATTGTGCAGAATCTCAGCGTGGTGTTCTGCGTTGGGATTGCTTCCTTCCTGGCCCGGAAGGATAAACAGCAGGCCGCCATGATTGCCCTGCTTTCGTATTTGATTTTCTTGACCGCAGGCCATACCACCCTGGAACAGCTGGGCCAGCTGGCTGCCGCAGACCCCAACCTGGGCCTGTACGGCACCGGACAAGCCGTGGTACTGGGCATCCAGACGGTGGATATGGGGGTCACCGGCGGGATTCTGCTGGGCTTCCTGACCGGCTGGATTTATAACCGCACCTGCGGTAAGACCTTCCGTCCCACGCCGCTGCGCATCTATGGCGGGGTGCGGTGGTCGTTCCTGTGCATCGGCGGTGCCGCGGCGGCGCTGGGCCTGGCGTCCTGCTTTGTCTGGCCCCCGATCCAAAACGCCGTGGACGGCCTCACCGGCTGGATTGCGGCGGCAGGGGATACCGGCCTGTTTCTGTATGGCTTTCTGGAACGGATTCTGATTCCCACCGGCCTCCATCATCTGGTGTATATGCCCTTTCAGTTCAGCTCCCTGGGCGGCACGCTGACGGTGGGGGAACGGGTCTATGCCGGCGCGTACCCCGTCCTGATGGCGGAATACGCCATGGGGATGCCCTTCTCGGACGGCATCCGCTGGATGTATGTGGGCTTCACCAAGACCTTTGGATATTTCGGGATTGTGGGCGCCTTTATCTTCTGCGCCCGCCCCGAAAACCGCCGCCGCACCGCCGCGGTGCTGGCGCCGCTGCTCCTGACGGCTTCCCTGGCCTCGGTCACCGAACCCATTGATTTTCTGTTCTGCTTTTTGTCGCCGGTCCTCTGGCTGGCCCATGGCGTCATTGCCGGCGTCTTTATGGTGCTGCTGGACGTCTGCGGCGTCACCGGCTTTACCAGCGGCCTGTTTTCCTCGCTGGCCATGAACCTGTCCGCCGGCGTGGAACGGACCCATTACCCGGTCCTGTACCTGCTGGCGGCGGCGGAAATTCTGGTGTACTTCGGGGTGTTTACCTTCCTGATCCGCCGTTTCGATATCCGCACCCCCGGCCGGGAAGAACAGGTCCCCGCTGCGCCGAAAGAGGAAAAAGGCCGGTTCCCGTATCAGAAACTGCTGGCCGCCCTGGGCGGCCGGGACAACATTGCTCGGGTGGACAACTGCATCACCCGTCTGCGGGTCTGGGTGAAAGACACCAGCCTGCTGGACGAGGACCAGCTGCGGGCCCTGGCCCCCGAGGGCCTGATCTTCCAGAGCAAGGAAGTACAGATTGTGTTCGGCTTCGATGCCGTGCAGGCCCGCCGGCAGCTGGAGGAGCTGCTGGGCGTGAGCGCCCTTTCACCCTGAAAAACAAGGATCTCTTTTGGCCGCAGGATGCGCCCCGTGGGGGCTGCGTTCTGCGGCCTTTTGAATGGGGGAAGGGTGTGACGGTTGACCGGTGATGCCAAACGCGCTATAATCGGAATACCTTAGATAACATACCGGAGAGGAAGGAATTCCCCGGCCTCTCCCTTTTGGAGGAACCAACATGAAAAACAAGGAACTCTACCGGGACCAGCAGTCCCTGCTGGACGGGCTGTTTGCGTTTCTGGACAAGAGCGTCAGCCCCTTCCACTCGGCTGCCGCGGCCTGTGAAATTCTGGAGAAGGAGGGCTACACCCTCTGCCCCGAGGGCCAGGCATGGCAGCTGAAAGAGGGCGGCCGCTACTACACCACCCGCAACGGCACCGCCGTGCTGGCCTGGCGCATGCCGCAGGGCAAGCTGACCGGCTGGCACGCCACCGCCAGCCACAGCGATTCGCCCACCTGGCGGATCAAGGTGCCCGACATCAAGGAGGGCGGCTACCTGAAGGCCGAGACCGAGGGTTACGGCGGGATGATCGCCTCTACCTGGCTGGACCGGCCCCTGAGCGTGGCGGGCCGCCTGCTGGTCAAGACCGCCGACGGCGTGGAAACCCGCCTGGTGGCTCCCGACCGGGCGCTGCTGTGCATTCCCAATCTCTGCATCCACTTTGACCGGGAAGCCAACACCGGCAAAAACTGGAACTACCAGGTGGACCTGCAGCCTATCTGCGGCCTGGAAAACAGCCGTTCCCTGATGGAGATTCTGGCCGCCGAGGCCGGGGTCAGCGCAGAGGATATCCTGGCCCACGATCTGGTGCTCTGCATCCGCCAGAAGGCCGAGCGGGTGGGCGTGGACAATGAGCTGTTCATGTCCGGCCGCATCGACGACCTGGAGTGCGCCTACACCACCCTCTGCGGCTTTCTGGCCGGCGAGGGCCGCGAGGAAGGCCGGGCCGACATCTGGTGCATGTTCGACAATGAGGAAGTGGGCTCGTCTTCCCGTCAGGGCGCCCAGGGCACCCTGATGGCCGACACCATGGCCCGCATCGAGGAGGCCATGGGGGTTACCCGGGAGGAGAGCGTCCGGGCCCGGACCAACAGCCTGCTGCTGAGCGCCGACAACGGCCACGCCACCCATCCCAACCACCCCGAAAAGAGCGATCCCCGCAACCCGGTCCGTCTGGGCGGCGGCATCCTGCTCAAGTACAACGCCAGCCAGACCTACACCACCAGCGGTCTGACCGCTGCCGCCTTCCAGCGGATCTGTGAAAAGGCCGGCGCGGCGGTCCAGATCTTCGCCAACCGGGCGGACGTCCGGGGCGGCTCCACCCTGGGCAACCTGCTGGGCCATCAGATTGCCATTCCCATGGTGGACATCGGCCTGGCCCAGCTGGCCATGCACTCGGCCGTGGAAACCGCCAGCTGCGACGACGTGACCGCCATGGTCAAGGCCTGCACCGTCTTTTATAACACCCCGATCTTCCAGCCCGCCGACGGGGTTTGGAAGCTGGGCCTGTGAGCGGCCCGGTCGGGCGGTTTGCCCCCAGCCCCAGCGGGCGGCTGCATCTGGGAAATCTGGCCTGCAGCCTGCTGGCCTGGCTGTCCGCCAAGAGCCAGGGCGGGCGGGTTGTCCTGCGGATTGAGGACCTGGACGCGGCCCGCTGCCCCCGGGTCTATGCCGACCAGCTGGAGGAGGATCTCCGGTGGCTGGGCCTGGTGTGGGATGAGGGCGGCTCGGACGGTGGCCCCAACGGCCCCTACTATCAGAGCGAATGCGCACCCATCTATCTGGAGAGCTATCACAAGCTGGAGGAGATGGGGCTGGTGTATCCCTGCTTTTGCTCCCGGGCCCAGCTCCACGCCGCCAGCGCGCCCCACACCTCGGACGGGAACGTGGTGTATCCCGGCACCTGCCGGAATTTGACCCCCGCCCAGATTGCCGAAAAGAGCCGCACCAAGGCCCCCGCCTGGCGGGTGAAGGTTCCCGATGAGGAAGTGACCTTCACCGACCTGTGCATGGGGGAGCACCGGGAAAATCTGCTCACCGGCTGCGGGGACTTTTATCTCCGGCGGGCCGACGGCGTCTTTGCCTATCAGCTGGCGGTGGTGGTGGATGACGCCCGGATGGGGGTCACCCAGGTGGTCCGGGGAGCGGATCTGCTGTCCTCCACCGCCCGCCAGATTTACCTCTACCGGCTGCTGGGGCTGACGCCTCCGGCCTTTGCCCATTGTCCGCTGCTGCTGGATGTGGACGGCCGCCGCCTCTCCAAGCGGGACGGGGACCAGAGCCTGGAAAACCTCCGCAGCCGCTACACCGCCCCCGAAATCATCGGCAAGCTGGTCTACCTCTACGGCCTGCAGCCCGAGCCGGCCCCCCGTACCCCCGAAAGCCTGCTGGACGGTTTTGACTGGGCCAAAGTGCCCAAACAGGACGTCTGCCTGGAGCCGGGCCTGTTCTGATTTTTGCATTTGTTCTGTGATGTTTTGTTCCACGTGGAACAATGATGAAAAAAGCCGCCGCGGAAGTCCGCGGCGGCTTTTTGGTTGGGTTCAGGATTGCAGGATGGCCATGGCCTGTTCAAAGAGGGCCTGCCCGTCGGGCTGGCCGGGCCAGGTGTCCAGAACGACCCCGTCGGCCTGGAGAGTGCCGTCGGAGGTCAGGGTGAGGCTGAAGGTCCGGACGCCGCCGGCGGTGAAGTCGAGGGTGAGAAAGGTGACATTGGCCCCGCCGGTCAGGTCGTGGGAGGGGTTCTGCGGGAGGAGAACTTTTCGGTAACTCTGGGCGGCAAGGAGATCCACCAGAGCCCGGTAGGCGGGGTCCTCCAGAACCAGCTCGGCGGTGGTGATTTCGGGCTCCCGGATGCTGCTGTAGGTCTCGGTGCGGACCCATGCCCCGTCCGACCGGGCCAGGGAAGTCCGCAGGTCCACCCGAAGCCACCAGAACAGGGCCAGGCCCAAAACAAGAACCAGCAGGCCGGCCCAGAGGGTCCGGCGCAGGCGGGGAGAAGGAGCGGATGGTTTTTGCATGGCGGGGCCTCCTTTCGGGGTGAGAACGCTTTTCTCTATTGTAGGAGATGGCCCGGCCTCTTGTCAATGAAAAAGGCCGCCGCGGAAGCCCGCAGCGGCCTTGAAGTATAGGCGAAATCAGATGACCGAGTTTTCCATCCATTTGCCGCTGATAAAGCGGATGACAAAGAACAAAGAGCGGCAGCCCCAGTCCACAAACATGCCGGTCCAGATGGCCAGCAGCCCGCCGCCGAAATGTCCCACCAGCAGGTAGCACAGGCCCACCCGGAACAGCCACATGGAGGCGATGCTCACCACCATGGTGTAGCGGGCGTCGCCGGCAGCACGGAGGATGTTGGGCAGAGTGAAGCTGGAGGGCCAGATGAACAGGGAGATGATGTTGAACCACATCATGACTTCCAGGGCGATGGCGCTGGCCTCGGGGGAGAGATTGAAGAACTGGAGCATAAACCGGTTGCCGAAGAAGAAGGCGGTCAGGTTCATGATCCAGGCGCCCGCATAGGCCAGACCCATCATCAGGCCGCCGTACCGCTTGGCCTGCTTCTTTTCGCCGGCGCCCAGGCACTGGCCCAGCACCGTCAGGGCGCCCATGCCCACCGCGTTGGCGGGAATGTTCAACAGGGTGGTGGTATTGTTGGCCACGGCGTTGGCGGCGATGGCCGCTGTGCCCAGGGTGCTGGTCAGGCTGGACACCGCCAGCTTGCCCACCTGAAACATGCCGTTTTCGATGGCGTTGGGGATGCCGATGACCAGAATCCGGCGGATCAATTTGCGGTCGGGGCGCAGGTTCTGGATGCTGTCCACCCGCAGCATGCTGGTGGGCCGCTGCAGCAGGAAGATCACTGCCGTACAGGCGATGATGCGGGACAGCAGGGAGGCCAGGGCCGCGCCGAACACCGCCCACTTGAACCCGAAGATAAACAGGGCGTTGCCGCCGATGTTCAGCACGTTCATCACCAGGCTGGACAGCATGCTGATTTTGCTGTTGCCCTGGGCCCGGAACAGCGCCGCTCCGGCGTTGTACAGGCCGATGAAGGGATAGCTCAGTGCCGACAGCAGGAAATAGGTCTCGGCGAAGGCCATGACGTCGTCGTCGATGGCGCCGAAGATGCCCCGCAGAATCATGTGGCGGCCAAACACCACCACCAGGGCCACCGCACAGCTGAAGGCCACCATCACCAGAATGATCTGGCCGGCGGTGTTCTTGGCGTTTTTGGGTTCCCGGTGGCCGATGTACTGGCTGGTGACCACCGCGCCGCCGGTGGCCAGCGCGGTCATAATCTGGATCATCAGGGTGTTGAAGGTGTCCACCAGACTGACGCCCGACACGGCGGCTTCGCCCACCGAGGAAACCATCAGGGTGTCGGCCAGACCGATGGTGACGCTGAGGGCCTGTTCCGCCACCAGAGGCAGGAGCAGGGCAATCAGCTGCTGCCGGGTAAAGACCGGCTTGGATGAGACGGATTCTGTCATGTGAATTTCGATTCCTCCCCGCGCGCAGCGCCCCGGAAAAGGGGACGATATGTTGTATACTACTTTGGATACTATAGCACAAAGCAATAGCCGATGCAAGCGGTGGGAAAACCAAATTTCGCCCCGGTCCTCTGTGCGGGATTTTCGCAGGGGAGCTATTTACCCCCGCGGGCGGATATGCTACAATAAAAACAGGAATGAGAAGGGAAAGCCAGCCCTCCGCGGCCCGTGCAGGAGGCCGGGAGAGGCATTGAATCCAATGGATGGAGGTAAATGAAAACATGCCCAAAGAAGCACATAAAGTGGTGGTCATCGGCCACCGCAACCCTGACACCGATTCGATTTGTTCGGCCATTGCCTATGCGGCCCTCAAGAACCGCACCAGCGACCTGGTCTGTGAGCCCCGCCGCGCCGGCAAGATGAACCAGGAGACCGAGTTTGTCCTCAAGCGCTTCGGGGTGGAGCCGCCCCGGATGTGCACCGACGTCAACCCCAAAATCCGGGATGTGGATTACCGCGAGATGGAGGGCATCGACGGTTCCACCAGCCTGCGCCGGGCCTGGCAGATCATGCGGGACCGGGATATCGACACCCTGCCGGTGGTGAACGCCGACAATGAATTGCTGGGCGTCATCACGGTGAAGGATATCGCCACCGCCAACATGGACGTGTTCGACACGGCGGTTCTGGCCAAGACCCACACCACCTACCGGAACATTCTGGAGACCCTGGGCGGCGAGATGGTGGTGGGCAGTGAGGACGGAGTTTGCACCGCAGGCAACGTCCATATCGGCACCGCCACCCCCGAAATGCTGGAAAACGTGGTGGAGAAGGGGGACATCGTCATCCTCACCAACCGCTATGAGAGCCAGCTGTGCGCCATCGAGCAGGAGGCCTCCCTCCTGATTATCTGCAACGATTCCAAGGTGGGCAAGACCATCAGCCGCATTGCCGAGGAGACCGGCGTCAACATCATGACCGCCCCCTTTGACACCTACGCGGCGGGCAAGCTCATCAGCCAGTGCGCCCCCATTTCGTACTATATGACCAGCGAGAACATCCTCAAGTTCACCCGGGTGACCCCGGTGGCGGATGTGACCCGCGTGATGGCCAAATACCGCCACCGCTATTTCCCGATTCTGGACGAGAACGGCAAATACTGCGGCATGGTCAGCCGCCGGAACATCATCAACCTGCGCAAGCGCCGGATGATTCTGGTGGACCACAACGAGGCCACCCAGGCGGTGGAAGGTTTTGACCAGGCCGAGATCCTGGAGATCATCGACCATCACCGGATCGGCAGCCTGGAGACCAGCGGCCCGGTGTATTTCCGCAATCAGCCGGTGGGCTGCACCTGCACCATCGTCACCCAGATGTACGACGAGCAGGGGGTGGAGATTCCGCCCCAGATGGCGGGCCTGATGATGGCCGCCATCCTGTCCGATACCCTGATGTTCCGCAGCCCCACCTGCACCCCGCTGGATGAGGCCACCGCCCGGCGGCTGGCCACCATTGCCGGGGTCAACCTGGAGGACTTCGCCGCCGAAATGTTCGAGGCCGGCGAGCGGCTGGACGGCAAGACCCCCGAGGAAGTCTTTTTGCAGGACTTCAAGGTCTTTATGTGCGGCGACCTGCGGTTCGGCGTGGCCCAGGGCAGCTACATGACCCACTCCAACCTGCAGGCGGCCCAGTCCCTGCTGATGCCCTATCTGGAGGAGGCCCGCCGCAAGCAGAACGTGGAGGATCTGTATATGATGCTGACCGAAGTGCCCCGGAAGGAGAGCGTGGTCATCTGCACCGGCCGTCACGCCCCCGAGATGCTGCGGGCTGCCTTTGACAGCGAGCCCCAGGAGGACGGCAGCTGGGTTCTGCCGGGTGTGGTCAGCCGCAAAAAGCAGTTCATCCCCGCCATGATGGACGCCTATCAGGAACTGTAAGAGAAACACCGGGAAAGGCCAGGTGAACAGGAACCGTGTTTGACTTTCTGAAACAAAAAGACCGCACCCCGCCCACCCTGCCGGAGGGGACGGTGCGCCGCCGCTACCGGGTGTCGGGCCGGGTGCAGGGGGTCGGGTTCCGGTACCGGGCGCGGTACGCCGCCGGCCAGCTGGGCCTGACCGGCTGGGTGGAAAACGAGGACGACGGCACCGTCACCCTGGAGGTCCAGGGTGATCCGCAGCTGTTTGACCGGATGTTTGATATGATCGCCGCCGGCGGATACATTGAGATCACCGGCATCCGCTCAGAGGAACTCCCGCCCGACCCCTGGTCCCGGGGCTTTTCGGTCAGAGGCTACTGAGCCGCCCGCCTGAGGCGGGGGCATTTCCCCCCGACCTGCGGTCTGTCCTCTTGCGGTTCCCTAAAGATTCGGCGCATCGGAATGGATGCTTGAATCTTTAGACCGCTGCGCCAACGGCAGCTCCTTGTTTCGTCCGCAGGACGCAGTCGCTGCTGTTGCCCCGCAGGGGCTCAAGACATAAAGTTCTCCCTTTTTCGCAAAGGCACTTATAACTACAGGGAAAATTGACTAAGCACAAGAGGACCGACCGCCTGAGGCGGGGGGGCATTTCCCCCCGACCTGCGGTCTGTCCTCTTGCGGTTCCCTAAAGATTCGGCGCATCAGAATGGATGCTTGAATCTTTAGACCGCTGCGCCAACGGCAGCTCCTTGTTTCGTCCGCAGGACGCAGTCGCCGCCGTTGCCCCGTAGGGGCTCAGGGCGTAATAACTGCAAAGAAAAAGCTCCCTCATCGGCCCGTAAGGCGGATGGGGGAGCTTTTGTCATGTTCAGGCCAGGATTTTCAGGGGGCTGTTTTCGGTCCAGATGGTGCCGTTCAGCAGGCGGGTCAAGGCCAGGGCGCCGTTGGCAGACACCCGGGCGGGGTCCAGGGCGAAGAAGTCGCTTTCCTGGAGGTTGTTGGGGTCAGCGGCCGTGTCAAAACCTACCACACAGACCCAGTGACCGTAGGTGGAACTGGTGGAGATGTGGGGATAGTTCACCACATCCCAGCCGCTGCCGGTCAGATGGTATTCCTCGGTGGAGGTGCGGTTGGTGTGCTTGGAGACGCCGCTGACGGTGGTATTCTGCAGATGTACAATCACCGGATGGCCGGCGGCCAGCTCGGTGTAGATTTTGGTGAGACAGGCGGACAGGTCGCCGGAAAAGCCGGTATAGCCGCCCGCCGACCAGACCGCGCCATTGGACCACATGCCGGCGCCGGAATTGGTGGCGCCGTCCAGAATGGTGCGGGCGTACCGCAGAGCGTAGAGGCTGCACTGGCCGGGGGCCTGGTTGCCGATGGAGAGGATCTGGGAGGTGTCAAAGGACAGAACCTGGATGCCGTACCAATTTTCGAGGCTGGCGCCAAAGGCGCGGGGCAGACAAGTCAAACACAGCGACAAAACAAGGAAAAGCGCTGCCAGACTGCGGCGGACCGGGGCGGCTGAGTGCATGGGAAAAACCTTCTTTCTGGTTTGATGTTCACAGTTCGGCAAAAGCCGACTGCCAGAAAGAAGTATACTATGAAAAAATGGTGAAAATGTGAGAGCCCCGGCGGATCGGGCGGAAAAATTGCGCCCGGTTTTTTGGTAAAGATTCACAATTGCCGCCGCCGCCCGGCGATGACAAACCAGCGCGGCTGTGTTATAATGAAACCTGTTCCAGCAAAATCACGTCGTGAAAGGAGAAGCTGTTATGGAACCGCTCATCAAGTTCTGGCTGTTTCTGTGCCACTGGGTGGAGTTTGACACCAGCGAGGAAAAAGAGACCATCGACGACATCCTGGAAACCCTCTCCCGGGCGGGCCTGCCCTATAAAGTCCGCACCCGCCGGAACAAACAGGGCCAGGAGGAGTATGTCCTCTACGTCAAGAATGCAGACCGGGACTATGCGCGCTACTGCACTGGCTGGCGGCCTTTTTAAAAGGCCCGCCGCGTCCGGCCTACCTCGGCAGGCCCCATCACTTTGAAAGGAATATTTCCCATGAACAAACACAAGACCCTCTGCGCCGCCACGGCGCTCCTGCTGGCCTGCGGCCTGCTGTTTGCCGGCTGCGGCCAGGCTTCTTCCGCGGCTTCTTCGGAGGCGGCGCCGGTCGCCTCTTCTTCCGCGGCTTCCCCGGAGGAAAATGCAGCCTACAGCTATACCTTCACCGATGACCTGGGCCGGGAAATCACCCTGGACGCCGCCCCCCAGCGGGTGGCCGCCACCATCGGCAGCTACGCCGATATCTGGTGCACCGCCGGCGGCAAGGATACCCTGTGCGCCACCGCTTCGGATGCCTGGAGCGACTTTGATCTGGGCCTGTCGGAGGATGTGGTGAACCTGGGCGGCGCCATGTCCACCAGCGTGGAGGACCTGCTGGCCAGCGAGCCGGACCTGGTTCTGGCCAGCACCAACACCTCCTCCAACCTGGAAATGCAGTCCATTCTGGAGTCTGCCGGCATTCCGGTGGCCTACTTTGGGGTGGATACCTTTGAGGATTATCTGCGGGTGCTGAAGGTCTGCACCGACCTCACCGGCTGCCCCGAAAACTATGAGACCTACGGCACCCAGGTGGCCCAGCAAGTGGAAGACGCCCGGGCCAAGGCTGCCGCAGCCCTGGAAACCCAGGACCCGCCCACCGTCCTCTACATCCGCGCCGCGGCCTCTCTGGTCAAGGCCAAGAGCTCCAAGGGCAACGTGCTGGGCGCCATGCTGAAGGACCTGGGCTGCATCAACATTGCGGATCAGGATGAGACCCTGCTGGAGGACCTGAGCATGGAGGCCATTCTGGCCGCCGACCCGGACAAGATTTTCTTTGTTCTGCAGGGCGCCGACCCCGAGCCGGCCCGGGTCCAGCTGGAGGGGGCCGTCCTGTCCAATCCCGCATGGCAGCAGCTGACCGCCGTGCAGGAGGAGAACTACTACTACATGGACAAGGACCTCTATCACCTCAAGCCCAATGCCCGCTGGGGCGAGGCCTATGAGCAGCTGGTGGACATCCTCTATGGCGCATAAAAAGACGGTGCTGAGGGTCACCGTTCTGCTGGCGGTGCTGGCAGCGGTGCTCAGCATCTGCGTGGGCGCTGTGACGGTGCCGCCCGGGGACCTTCTGGCCGCCCTGACCGGAAAGAGCACCGGCACCGGCACCGCCATTGTGCTGTATGTCCGCCTTCCCCGGACGGTGGGATGCCTGGTGTCGGGGGCGGCGCTGGCGGTGGCGGGCGTGGTGATTCAGACCGTGCTGGCCAACCCGCTGGCTTCCCCCAACGTCATCGGCATCAACGCCGGTGCCGGCGCGGCGGTGGCCCTCTGCTGTGCGGTGGCCCCCACCGTGGTGGGCATCACCCCGGTGGCCGCCTTTCTGGGAGCCTTTGGCAGCGCCATGCTGGTGCTGGCCATTTCCCAGCGGGCGGGTTCCTCCCGGATGACCCTGATTCTCACCGGCGTGGCCCTGTCCAGCATCTTTTCCGCCCTGGTGGACCTGGTGGTGACCCTGGCCCCCGACGCCCTGAACGGGTATTCGGATTTCCGGGTGGGCGGCCTGGGCAGCGTCACCATGGCCCGGGTGGGCCCCGCCGCCGCGGTGGGGCTGATCTGCCTGGCGGGCGTCCTGCTGCTGACCAACGAGTTGGACGTGCTGGCTCTGGGCAGCGAGACCGCCCGCAGTCTGGGCCTGCGGGTGGGGAAGATGCGGGTGATTCTGCTGGCTCTGGCCGCCGGTCTGGCGGGAGCTGCCGTCAGCGTGTCGGGCCTCATCGGCTTTGTGGGACTGATTGTGCCCCACCTCATCCGCCGGTTTCTGGGGGAGGAGAGCCGCCCCCTGGTGATCGGCTGCGCCTTTGGAGGCGCGGCCCTGCTGACCGTCTGCGACACCGCCGCCCGCACCCTCTTTGCCCCCTATGAAATCCCGGTGGGCGTGGTACTGAGCCTGGGCGGCGGGCCCTTCTTCATCTGGCTTTTGCTGCGGCAGAAAGGGGGACGGCGGCGTTGATCGAATGTTCTCACCTGAGCGCAGGCTACGACGGCCGCCCGGTGGTGGAGGACGTGAGCTTGTCCTTTCGGCCGGGGGAAGTGACGGTGCTGCTGGGGCCCAACGGCTGCGGCAAAACCACCCTCCTGAAAACCGCCCTGGGTCTGCTGGACCCGGTGGCGGGACAGGTCCTCTACGATGGGACCGACCTGGCCGCTATGACCCCCACCGAGGCCGCCCGCAAGGCCGCCTATATGCCCCAGAACCGCCCCGCGCCCCGGATTGACGTCCGGCGGATGGTGCTTCACGGGCGGTTCCCGTACCTGTCTTTCCCGCGGCAGTACCGGGCCGCGGATTATGCCGCCGCCGATGCGGCTTTGAAGGCCGCCGGCGCCGCTGACCTGGCGGGCCGGATGATGGATACCCTCTCGGGCGGCCAGCGCCAGAAGGTCTATCTGGCCATGGCGCTGGCCCAGCAGGCCCCCACCATCCTGATGGACGAGCCCACCACCTGGCTGGACCCCAAACACCAGCTGGAAGTGATGGCCACCGCCCGGGATCTGGCCGCCGAGGGCCGGGCCGTGGGCCTGGTGTCCCATGAACTGAGTCTGGCCCTGCGGACCGCCCACCGGGTGGCCCTGCTGGCCGGCGGCCGGCTGATGGCTCTGGGCACCCCCGAGGAAGTCTGGCAGTCGGGGGCGCTGGAAGAGGCCTTTGGGGTCCGGATCGGCCGGATTCAGGCCGAAAACGGCTGGCACTACTATTACCTGTGACAAAAAGAAAAATCCGCATGTTTCCAGCCGGAAACGTGCGGATTTTTTGTTGCAGAATGATCTTGCGGCGGGTTACCAGAGGGGCAGCTCCTCGCCCTCCTCGTTGACCAGCGAGACGCGGCCGTTGCTGAAATACCAGCCTTCGCCGTAGAGGGTCTCGTGGCCGTCCACACAGAGAATGTAGGACCCGTCGGGCAGGCCCATGAAGGGACGGCGCTTGCTGTCGGCCAGGGCAATGTCCATCAGGGGCTGACCGTCCACCGACAGGTCTTTGGAGTACTGATAGTGGGGCCAGATGCTCACATAGCTCAGGCCCAGGCCCGACATCCAGCGGCTGTAGAGGGGATCGGTGGCTTCGCCGGCCTCTTCGGGCTGGGCGTAGACGATGCGGGCGGCGTTCATGGAGCCGGCGCTGATGCCCACCGCAATGCCTTCGTAGCTCTGGATCAGGGCAGGAAGGCCGATCTCAGAGAAAAAGCGGTTCTGGGTGGGAACGTGGCCGCCGCCCAGAATCAGGAAATTGCACCGGGTCAGCAGTTCGCCGATCTCGTCTTTATTGCGGCTGTCGCAGGGAGTCAGACCGTCCAGACGCAGCCCTGCCCGGGCAAAGCAGCCGGCGAAAAAGGCGCAGGCCTCGTCGTTGGCGGCATGGGCTTCGGGGTCGGCCGCCAGATACAGCCCTTCGGGGGGCTCCTCGGGCCAGACAGCGCGCAGCTTGTCAACAAATTGGTTTTTGGGGTCCAGAGCAGCGGGCTGAGGGCCGGGTTCGAAGGGGCAGCCGGTGGGGCTGCTTGTCAAAAACAGGGTCATACGGATTCCTCTTTCATGGCCAGAAACAAAAAGCTACATCCGGCGGCGCAGAGCCGGCCAGTATGTACAGCGGTACTATTGTAGCACAAAACGCCGCAAGTGGGGAGTGCAATTTCCACCAAAAGAAAAAGTTTCACTTTTCACAAAACGCACAAAAGTGAAACTTTTCCGGAATATTCTTTTGTTTTAGTCCTCTTTGTAAAGGCCAAAGAGGTCCAGTAGCTTTTCCCAGAAGGTCAATTCCCTGGCCGGCTCTTCCTGGGCGGATGCACTTTCGTCCAGGGCGATGGGCTGGGTCTGGAGGGCAAACTGCAGGGCGGTGACGTTGGTGTTCTGGCTGGAAGTGAAGGAGGCGGGAGCCTGGCCGCCCGACAGGGCGTCCAGCAGGCTGCTCAGCTCCTCATCCAGGTGGAGGCTGCTGGTCTCGGTGTAGAGCTGGTGCGCGCCCGCCACCAGCAGGGCCGAGGCGGCGTTCAGCTGCTGTGCGCCGGCCAGAATCTGTTCCACGCCGGCGGTGTAGGCGTTGACGCCGGTGTCGAAGGTGCCGTACTGGGTGGCCAGGGTGGTGACGGCGTCGGACAGCAGGGCCAGATTCTGGAGCATCCCGGTGAGGATGGAGGCCATGGCCTGGATGCCGCTGTCAAAGGCGGCGTATCCCTCCCGCACCGCGGAAGTACCCTGGCGCAGGGTGCCGATGCCCTCACTGACGGTGTCCAGATAGACCTGGACCGCCCCGGCCAGGGCGGCGTTGCCCTGGAGCAGCAGGACAATCTGGCTGATCTGGTCGCCGATGCCGAAGGGCAGGCCGGTCAGATTCTGCAGCATGGCGATGGCCTGGGCGTTGCCGGCGGCCAGGGTGTCCAGATCCAGGCCGTTCTGGGCCAGAATGGCTTTGAAGGCGTCGTAGTTCACCTGGCTGTCCAGCTGGGCCACGCCGTCGTCCAGCTGGGCCAGACCGTTCCCGATCTGGCTGGAAGCAGTCAGCAGGGCGTTCAGCTGGTCATTGGAGGCGGAAATCCCCGACACGGCGCTCTGCAGCTGGAGCAGAGCGCTGTGGATGGCGGAGGAACCGCTGGTCAGCAGGCCGGACTGTTCGTTCAGCATGGCCAGGCCTTCCTCCAGGGCCGCGATGCCCTCGCTGAGGGCGGCGGTGCCTTCGTCCAGCTGGCCGGTGCCGGTGGTGAGCTGGTTGATCCGGTTGGTCAGGGACACCCCGTCGATGTCCAGCTTGAGCTGGAGCAATACGCCGTTGAGGGTGATGGCCGGCATGGTGAAGTTGGTCACGTCGGCGGCCACTTCCACCTCGCTGGTCTGGCCGGGCAGCAGGGTAAAGACAATCTGCCGCTGGCTGCCCACGCTGGCGATGGTGGCGCCGTCGGCACGGATGTTGGAGGCGTTGGCGGTGTCCAGGGTGACGGTGGTCTGAAGGGCATACTGGTCAAACCAGTCCCCGGGACAGTCGGGGTTGGGGCTGACGTTGATGCGGATGATCAGCGCGCCGCTCTGTCCCGCCAGTTCCCCGGCGGTTTTCTCGACGCCGTCCAGAATGTAATGGACCTCAATCAGCCAGGGCAGCGGGGTGGAGGGGTCCATGGTGCCCTCGTAATACACCGGACCGTCGCCGGCGGGGGTCACCGATACCGTGTTGTCCCCCTGGGTCAGGGGATCGGTGGTGGTCATGTTGCGGACGGCGGTGTAATTGCCGTAGTCGGTAATGGTGTCGCCGGCGGAGGCCTCAAAGTGGTTGACGGCATAGATGCTCTGGACGCTGCCGTCGGCGGCCAGCTTGCCGTAGATGACCTCCTCTTTGGGCAGGTCGTTGACGGCGGAAGCCTCGTCGGCTCCAAAGACCGGCAGGGCTGTGGTGCACAGCACCGCAGCCGCCAGCAGTGCCGCGGCGGCGCGGCGGGAAAGGGATGCAAGTTTCATGGGGTTCAGCCCTCCTTGGGCACAGGGGCGGAGGCCCCGGGCTTTTTGCGGGTGATGAGCGGGTCAATGAGATAGAGGATGCCGGGCAGGGCCAGCAGCACGATGGTCAGGGAAGCGATGCTGCCCACACCCAGGAAGGTGCCCAGCTGGCTCAGCAGCTGGTTGGTGGAGATGGCTCCCATCAGGAAGCCCACCACCGCCAGGCCGCTGCCGGTGGTCAGCACCGAAGTGGTGACGGTGGCCACGGTGGAGGCGATGGCCGGCTTTTTGTCCATGGTCTCCCGGTATTCTCGGTAGCGGTCGGAGAACAGGATGGCGTAGTCCACCGTGGCGCCCAGCTGCACCGAGCTGATGATTAGGTAGGCGATGTAAAAGACGGTGGTTCCGGTGAAATAGGGCAGGGCCAGATTAAACCAGATGGCGGTCTCGATGCTCAGCACCAGCACAATGGGCAGCACCAGACTGTGTTCCAGGGCCAGCAGGATCAGGAACACCGCTGCAATGGCCACCAGATTCACCTTGATCATGTCGCTGGTGATGGTGTCCATCAGGTCGTAGGTGCTGACCCCCTGGCCGGCCAGATACCAGCTGTCGGGGTAGTATTCCTGGGCGATGGCCCGGACGTTCTCCACCAGGGCAAAGGCGGCGTCTCCCTCAAAGTCGGCGGCCACCGAAATCACCATCCGGGTGTAGCCATCCGAAACCAGCTGGGACAGGGTGGCGTCGTCCAGATATTCGGGGGGAATTTCGGGCCCGGCGTTGTCCACATAGGAGATGATGCTGGTGACCTCGGGCAGGCCGTGGAGGGCGTCGGACAGCTCGCTCTGGGTGGCGGTGTCCCCGGCGGGGACCAGCAGGACATAGGTGTCGCTCTGGCCGAAGGTGTCGTCGATGGCCTGGGTGTCCCGGCCCACCTTGGTGTCGGTGCCGAACATATGGCCGGCGCCGTAGTAGTAGGTGTTGGCGTTGGAGGCCAGATAGGAGGGGACCATCACAATGACCAGCACCGCCACCATGGGCAGCATGATCCGGCTGACAAACCGGCCGAAACCATGGAAGCTGGGCAGCAGAGGCTTGTGACGGGTGCGGTCCATCCAGGGCAGGGCGGTGACCACCAGGGCCGGCACCAAGGTAAAGACGGTCACCAGACTCAGGGCGACGCCCTTGGCCAGGGCGCGGCCCAGGTCGGGGCCGATCTGGAACTGCATCAGGATCAGGGCCACAAAGCCGATGACGGTGGTCAGGCCGCTGGACAGGATGGAGGAGGCCGACTTGGACAGGGCTTCCACCATGCAGTCCCCGGGGTCTGCGCCGGGCCGGGCGGCCCGCACTTCCTCAAACCGGTGAATCAGGAAGACCGAATAGTCCAGCGACACCGCCAGCTGCAAAATACTGCCGGCTGCGCTGGTGACAAAGGAGATCTCCCCGAACATCAGGTTGGTGCCGTTGTTCAGCAGGATGGCCACACCCATGCCGATCATAATCAGCAGGGGTTCGGCCCAGCTGTTGGTGGTGAGGCCCAGAATGAAGAAGACGTACACCACCGCAATGGCGGCGATCTTGGCCACCTCCACCACGGTGGAATTGGTGGCCGCGGCGGTGGAGACTGCCGAGCCGGTCAGGGCGCCCTGGTCTCCCAGCAGCTGGCTGATGGCGTCCACCGCCTCGGTCCGCTCACTGTCCAGGACCGTGATGGTAAAGAGGGCGGCGCCGTCCTTGTAGTAGGCCTCCACCGTCTTTTGGTCCTGCATTTCCAGGGGGACGGTGACGTCCACCACGTCGTCCAGCCAGGTGACGGCGGTGACGCCCTCCAGCTGGGAAATCTGCTGTTTGTAGGCCAGGGCCTCCGGGACGGTGACGTCCTGCACCATGGCCCGCACGTTGGGGATGCCTCCCGCAAAGGCGTCCTCCATCACCTCGATGGCGGTGGTGGAAGGAGACGTGGGGGGAAGGTAATCGTTGATATCGTAGTTGACCGACACCAGCATCCACAGCACGGCGCACAGGACCGATGCGATGGCATAGCCGGCCAGCACCTGTTTGCGGCGCCGGACAACGGCGGCAAAAAAGCCTGTTCCTTTCATGAAGCGGTTCCTTTCTAAAACGTGTTCCCTGGGCAGAGTCTGCGCCGGAACATTCTGCCCTTTATTATAAGAGTTTTGCCAGAGAAAGGGAATGAACAACCTGTGAATTTTTTTGTACATAAGATAAGGTTTGTTAAAGGGGGACTGTATCTTGCAAAGCCGGGGGCCGAACCGTATAATAAAAGAAAAAAGCAAAGGAGAGTCATACCATGGAACAACTGTATGAAAAAGCCTCTGCCAGCGCGGCTTACCTGAAGGAGAAGCTGCGCTTTGATCCCAAGATTGCGGTGGTTTTGGGCTCCGGCCTGGGAGACCTGACCGCCGATTTCACCGATACCCGGGAGATCCCCTACGGGGATATTCCGGGCTTCCCCCAGTCCACGGTGGCGGGCCACAAGGGCGCCCTGCTGGAGGGCAAGCTGGGGGACACCCCGGTGCTGGCCATGGAGGGCCGGTTCCATTTCTATGAGGGCTACACCATGAAGGAGGTCTGCTATCCCTTCTATGTGTTCAAGCTGCTGGGCATCGAAAAGGTGGTCCTGACCAATGCCGCCGGCGGCGTCAACCGCACCTTTGAGCCCGGCACCCTCATGCTCATCACCGACACCATTAACATGATGGGCACCAACCCCCTCATCGGACCCAACGACGAGCGGTTCGGACCCCGTTTCCCGGACATGACCGAGATGTTCAACCACCAGCTTCTGGACCTGGCCAAGAGCGTGGCGGACGCCCAGGGCATCGAGTACAAAGAGGGCGTCTATCTGGGCTTCATGGGTCCCTGCTATGAGACGGCCGCCGAGATCCGGGCCTTTGCCGGCATGGGCGCCGACGCCGTGGGCATGAGCACCGTGCCCGAGGCCATGGTCTGCAACTATCTGGGCATCAAGGTACTGGCGGTCAGCTGCATCACCAACATGGCCACCGGCATCCAGACCGTCAAGCACAGCCATCAGCGGGTGCTGGAGATTGCCAACGCCGCCGGCGACCGGATGTGCCGCTGGCTGGGCGAAGTCATCCAGAAGATGTAAGCCCCATCTGCATACGATACAAAAAAGCGCCCCCGTTCCGGCGTCAGCCGGGGCGGGGGCGTTTGGATTAGCGGGAGGCGGGGGAGTCCTGTTTTTCGCGGAACAGGGTCCGGAAAATCAGCCGGACCAGAGGGCCGCAGTAGCACAGCTGCCACAGCAGGGCACAGGGCAGGTTCATGCCCCAGGTCTGGACCCACACCGCGAAGGTGTGTTCTTCCTTAAACAGGATGGTGGCGATCAGGCTCATGATGGGGCACATCACGCAGCAGATGCACCAGGAGATGGCGTAGGAGATGAACTGGGGGCGGTCGTCCGGTTTCATGAAGGTGAAAGCCAGCCGATGGGCCAGGTTGTCCACCACGAAGAATTCCAGAACAAAGGCGATGGGGGCCATGATGTACAGTTCATGGAGAGCCAGCGCGAAGGTTTCGGCGTGGACGCCGCCGGTGTTCAGGGCCACGTTGTAGACGATCATGCCATAGACCATACAGATGGCCATGATGGCGGTAAAGACGACGTTTTGCAGTTTGGTTTTGGGCATGGTAAAAAATCCTCCTGGAATGATTCCCCTTCCGGGGACGTGCACTGTGTTGTTCGTTATCATTCCAGGGAATGTGCGTTGCCAATCGTCACCATATGCACCAGTTGCATATTATAGCACATTTTTCCGCCCCTCGTAATACCTACTTTTCTGGAAGAAAAGTAGGCAAAAGACTTTTTACTGGGTACCATCAAGTTTCCGGGTCTCCGAAGATTTCGCGGGGCCTTTACGTTCCGGCTCGCTCCCGGCGTTTGGGCCTGCGGCCCGGTACGATGCGAGGTTGATTCGGGCGGTGATAGGAAAAACAGTTCGGGGTGTCCGAAGGACAGCCCGGGACGTCCCACGGTTTTCTCTCCTTTCTGCCCCTGCAAAAAGCTCCCCCGCCTTCATCCTGTCGGCGGAGGATCTTTTTATTGTTTGAGACAGTCGTCCAAATCTTCACACAGATTTCTCAAAAAGAGAACTCCAGGGTTATATTGGAGTTTGCATCGTATCCGGGCACAGCCCGGACCTGGGTGAGCGCGGCATAGTCTGCAACTCCCTGCCGCGTCATAAAGAGCGGCTAGAGTGTATGGTACCCAGTGGACAGCCCGGGGAATCAATAGGGTTTGGATTCAGGGAAATCGTAGCCGATCAAAGCGCAGTTGCCGATCCCGAACAGGGCGAATTCCTCATTGGTCATCTCGTTGAAGTAGGAGTGAACCATCCGGGCGATGCCGTTGTGGGCCACCAGCAGGGCGGTGCCGTCCTGCTGGGACAGATCGTCCAGCAGGCTGTAAATGCGGGCCGCCAGCTGGAACATACTCTCGCCGCCCTCGAACCGGTCGGCAAAGTGGAGCTTGGCCAGCGCAAAGGCTGCGTCGTTCCGTGGGGTGCCCTCATACCGGCCGAAAGCCTGTTCCCGCAGACGGGGTTCCACCGTCAGGGGCAGGCCGGTGCTGGCGGCCACAATCTCGGCGGTCTCCCGGGCCCGGCTCAGGGGCGAACAGAGAATCCGGGTGATGCCGTGGCTGTCGGCGGCCAGCTGCCGCCCCAGGGCCCGGGCCTGCTGGCGGCCCAGATCGGTGAGGGGGCTGTCGGTGACGCCGCAGATTTTGTTTTCCACGTTCCAGACCGTCTGGCCGTGGCGTGTGAAGTAAACCGTTTTCATAGCTCCTCCATGGGGGTTCATCCAAAAAGCCCGGCCCTGCGGGGGCCGGGCAGAACAGGCGTTACGGACGGACGGTCAGCCGGATGCTGCCGCTGGTGGTGGAGACGGTGCAGGCGCCGGCGTTGGGGGTGGATGCAGGGACATTCACCCGGCCGCTGGTGCTGGAAGCCGAGAAGTTCTTGCCCGACAGGAGAGAACCCTCCACCTCGCCGCTGGTGGTGAGGATGTTCAGGCTGGCGGCGTCCACCGATTCCATATCCACGTCGCCGCTGGTGGTGTTGATCTCGATGGCGCCGGAGGCGGTGGTCCGCTCCAGATCTACATCGCCGCTCACCGTCTCAGCCTTCAGGCTCTGGATCAGGGCGCCGGTGATTTCGGTATCACCGCTGGTGGTGTTGGTTTTGACCGCACCCAGCGCCGGGCTGCGCAGTTCAATGTCGCCGCTGGTGGAGGTGCAGTTCACAGCGCCGGTCACCGAGCCCATCAGATCGATGTCGCCGCTGACGGTGGTGAGGCTGGCCGCCGAGAAATTCAGCTGGCTGGCGCTCTCCACATCGCCGCTGGTGGTGTTGACGGTCAGAGCGCCGTAATCCCCGGCGGGCAGATAGACCACGACTTTGGGGTCGTCGTCATCATCGTGGAACCACCGCTCCCCGACGGTGGGCCCGGGGCGGGAAATGCTCAGGGTGCCGTTTTTGACGGTGACGGTGTGGGTGACGTCCTCGGCGTCCCGGGTGGTGACGCTGACGGTGCCGTCACGGGAAGCCCGCAGCTCCACGTCGGCGTAATATTCGGTGATGGAAATGTCGGTAAAGCCGGCGCTCACCGGATAATTCTTGGTCACCAGGGTGGCGGTGCTCCGCCAGGCGGCGTCCGCCACAAGGTTGGTGCGCAGGACTGTCAGTCCGCCGACAGCCACAACAGCCAGTGCGGACAGAACAATGGTGGACAGATGGTGCTTCATGGAAACAGGCTCCTTTCTTGTATAGGGTTCATGGTGGACAGGCCGGGTACAGGGCCCGGATCAGGCTTGTTGCTGGGGATCGCTCCAGCTGGCCTCAATGGCCCGGATGCGCTCATAGAAAAAGTCGTTGGCGGGGGTGGGCAGGCCGTGCTTGGCCGACAGCCGCCGGACCACGCCGGCGAACTCCTCCACCTCGGTGGGACGGTGGGCGGCCACGTCCTGGCCCATGCTGGGCTTGTTGTCCGGCTTGAAGGTGGGGATGGCCCCCGCCAGCCACTGGACGTCGTCGTCCGGGGGCAGGGGAACGCCCTCTGCGTTGGCCAGACGGATGACCTCCTGCATGGCCTCCAGCATTTTGGCACGCTCGGGGCCGTCCTGGGCCAGGCCGCCGTAGGTCATCCCAAAGGCGGCCGAGGCCTGGTTCAGGCCGTCGTTGATCATCAGTTTGTGCCACTGCTTGTAGAGGATGTCGGTGCAGGGTTCCCCCACAATGCCGCAGCGGTCCAGATACTGGGCCACTGCCGCCACCCGCGGGGTGATGGAACCGTCCTTTTCGCCGAACTGAATTCGGCCCGGCGCCTGGAACACCAGCTGGCGGCCCTTGCGGTTGGCGTCCATCCCGATGGCCACGCTCCACAGAGTGTGGCCGGGGTAGGCGGCCTCAATCCGCTCCTCGCTGGTGATGCCGTTCAGCAGGCTCAGAATCACGGTGTGGGGGCCCACAAAGGCGGCCATGTCCCGGATGGCGTCCTCCAGAGCGGTGGCCTTGACGGTCACCAGAATCAGGTCCACCGGCTGCCCGTCGGCGGGGGCGCAGTAGTTGAAATGACAGGGCTGGCCGTTGCACAGGACCGGCTCGGCGGCGTAGCGGGCGGCCCGCTCCGGCCCCGCAATCACCTGGACCCCCGGCATCTTCCGCCCGAACAGGATGCCCAGAGCGCCCAGCCCAATGAGGGCGCTGGTGCGGATGGGCCGGACCTTTTCCAGCCCGGTTTCGGTGCAGAGGACGGTGTCACCCTCCTGAATGCCGGCGGCCGTCAGAGCGGCGTCGGGCAGCTCCAGCGTCCGGGTCTGGCCCTGGGAATCGGCCAGAGTCACCGCACAGAGTACCGGCGCGCCCTCCGGCAGTTCTTCGCAGCCGTAGTCGGCCTCGCTCATCTGGGTCACCTGAAACAGTTCCATGGTTTTGCCCTCCTTTGGCATGGGTCCGGGACACCTGTCAAATATTTGATATTTTATCCTCATTATAACGGAGCCGAAACATCCCGTCAATGTGTTTGGGTCACAAAACCCATAAACCCGGTGAGAAAATATTGCCCCGCTTTTGGCAGAGTTGACAGGTCCCGCCCCGGAAACAAAAACCCCCGTCCGGAAAGGACGGGGGAAAGGTCGAATGGGATAAATTTCAGGCTCAGGCCTGCTTCTCAGTGATGGTGGAGTGCTCAATCACCCAGTCGGCAGCCCGGCGGATGGACTCATTGCGGCGCAGAGCCCGCATGTCGGTCTTGGACTTGACCTCTTCCAGGGTCTTTTTGGCCATCTCGGCGCGCTGGGCCAGCTGGGCGTCCAGCTCGGCGTCGGTGGGAACCAGCTTCTCGGTGTCGGCAATCTGGAGCAGAGCCATCCGGGCGCGGGTGTTCTTCTCGGCCACCTTGCGGACGGTGGCCTTGAACTCGTCCCGGGTCTGGTGAATCTGGCCCAGGTACTTGTCCAGGCTCATCCGCTGCATCTGCAGCTGCTGCTGGAAGCTCTGCATCTCGTTGTGGTAGGCGTTCTCCACCAGAATCTCGGGCAGCTCGCCTTCGGATGCGTCGGCCAGCAGCATCAGGACCTGGTTGCGGGCGTGGTTCAGGGCGGAGGTGCGCTTGCGGGCGGCCAGCTGGTCGTGAACCTGGGCGCGGTATGCCTCCATGGTGTCCACCTTGCCGGCCTTCTTGGCGAAATCGCTGTTCAGGGCGGGCAGCTGGCGGATGCAGACATCGTGGACCTTGATCTTGAAGGTGGCTTCCTGGCCGGCCAGGTCTTTGGCGTGGTAATTGGCGGGGAAGGTGACCTTCAGGTCGAATTCGTCCCCGGCCTGGTGGCCGATGACGCCCTCCTCAAAGCCGGGAATCATCCGGCCGCGGCCCAGCTCAATGGCCTGGTTCTGGGCGCTGCCGTTGGGGAAGGGCTCGCCGTTCAGATAGCCGGTGTAGTCCATGTGGACGATGTTGCCCTTGACGGCGGGACCCTTGTGGGGGACCAGCTCGGCAAAGCCGGCGCGGCGGCGCTCGATGACCCCGTTGACCTCCTTGTCGGAGGTGGCGGGGATGGTGCAGGTGACCTCAAAGCCGGAGGTCTTGGTCAGATTCAGCTCGGGCTGCAGGGCGACGGTGGCGGTGGCCACAAAGCCGTCCTCTTTCTTGACGCTGACCAGATCGTAGCTGGGCTCGTCCACCGGGCGCAGGTTGCCGTCGGCCAGAGCCTTTTCGTACAGGCCGGGGACGTCACGGTCCATCAGGTCGTTGATGGCGTCGTACCAGAAGATGTGTTCGCCCCGGTCCGCCTCGATCTGGGCGCGGTCGGCCTGGCCCTTGGCAAAGCCCTTGATCGTAAAGGTGTCCCGTGTGCGCTGATATACGGCCTCGGCGGCCTCCTCCAGCTCGGCGGCTGAGGCGCTGAAGGTCATCTTGCAGACGTTCTTTTCAGGCGTTTCTACACTTACCAATTTCATAGTCGATCTTACCCTCCGTGCAGCCCCCTACGGGCGCAGTATAGTCAATTTAAAATTATTATAGCACATATAACGCAAAAGCGGTATAATAAAATTGTAATTTTCTGCGCGCAGCCCCCGGGTGAGCGCGCCAAACCCACAACGAAAGGCAAGGTTTTGCAACGATGCGCCTATTTGACGTACTGGGCCCGGTGATGATCGGCCCATCCTCCAGCCATACGGCCGGCGCGGCCCGGATCGGCCGCACGGCGCGCCAGCTTCTGGGTGAAGCGCCCCTGCGCGCTGATATTGGCCTGTACGGCAGTTTTGCCACCACCGGCCGGGGCCACGGCACCGACCGTGCCATTGTGGCGGGCCTGCTGGATATGAAGCCGGACGACCCCCGCCTGCCCGACAGTTTCGCCCTGGCCGAGGAGGCCGGGATGGAGTTCGTGATTCATTCGGTGGAGCTGCGTGCAGCCCATCCCAACACCGCCGTCCTGACCCTGGAAGGCAAGCGCCGGAAGCTGAGCCTGACGGCGGCCTCGGTGGGAGGCGGACGGATTCGGGTGACCTCCATTGATGGCGTCAGCGCCGACTTTGGGGGCGACGCCAACACCTTGATTATCCACAACGAAGACACCCCCGGCTGCATTGCCGAGGTGACCCGGGCTCTGGCGGCCCGGCGAATCAATATCGCATCCATGCAGGTGTTCCGCTCTGCGCCGGGCGGCGAGGCGGTGATGGTGCTGGAATGCGACAGCCATATTCCGGCGGACCTGGAGCCCCAGCTGGGGGCGGTGTCCGGCATCCACAAGGTCACCTGCCTGAATGTGGATGACACCCCGTAACGACGAAAAAAGAGAGGGAAGAAGATGTCCTTTTTATCCTGTGCCGAGATGTTGACCTATGCCCATGAACAGGGGTGCAGCCTGGCCCAAGCGGTGCTGCGCAGCGACCTGGCCGAGAGCCGCCTCACTGAGGCGGACAGCCGGGCCGAGATGCGGCGGCTGTGGCAGGTGATGCAGGCCACCAGCCGGGACTATGACCCTGACCGCCGCAGCCGCAGCGGCCTGGTGGGCGGCGACGCCGCCAAAGTGGAGCGGGCGGCCGCAGCCGGCCAGCTGCTGGGCGGGGAATACCTGTCGGCGGTGACGGCGGAAGCCTTGAAAACCGCCGAGTGCAACGCCTGCATGAAGCGGATTGTGGCGGCCCCCACGGCGGGCAGCTGCGGCGTTCTGCCGGCGGTGCTGCTGCCTCTGGCCCGGATGGGGGAGGCGGACGACGACGCCATCTGTGACGCCCTGTATGTGGCGGCGGGCTTTGGGCAGGTGATTGCCGCCCGGGCCACCCTGGCGGGCGCAGAGGGCGGCTGTCAGGCCGAGGTGGGCGCGGCCAGCGCCATGGCCGCCGCTGCCCTGTGTTATTTGAAGGGCGGCACCCCCGCATCCTGCGCCTCCGCTGCCGCCATGGCCCTGGGCAACCTGCTGGGCCTGGTCTGCGACCCGGTGGCCGGCCTGGTGGAGGTGCCCTGCGTCAAGCGGAACGTGGTGGGCGCGGTGAATGCCGTGGCCTGCGCCAATATGGCCCTGTCGGGGATTGACAGCGCCATTCCCTGCGACGAGGTCATTGACGCCATGGGCCGCGTGGGCCTGCAGCTGTCCCCGGATTTGCGGGAAACCGGCGCCGGCGGCCTGGCCGCCACCCCCACCGGACGGGCCATTGCCCGCCGTCTGGCCAGCGAGGCCGGAGGGGTCTAAAAATTTTTTAAAATATTTTTCAAAAACCCATTGACAAATGGCCGAACTGATGGTAGAATATGTTTCGTTCCGAACGGAACACATGCGTTGGTAGCTCAGCTGGATAGAGTGACTGACTACGAATCAGTAGGCCGGGGGTTCGAGTCCCTTCCATCGCACCAGAAAATGCCGTGAAATCGAAAGATTTCATGGCTTTTTTGTTTTGTAAGCCATGGGTGCACGGTTTCTGCACGGTTTTTGCACGGTCGGTGTTTTCCATGTCCGATTATGTAGGGCGCTGTATTGCATTGCAATCAGTGCCCTTTTTTGCATCAGGTGAGCAGTGCCAGGCGCAGTTTTGCCTTCATTTCCGGGTCAGCATCCTTGAGCAATTCCAAAAGAGCCGTCATGGAGATGGTAGGTTCGCCTGCGGCGGGTACAGCCTGCGGGCTGGGGGTGTCGGGCTTGGCATAGAAGCCACTTTCAAACTTTTTGCCCAGCTCTTTGCGGGAAGTCTGCTGGATATGGGCGTAGGTGTTGACCAGCATGTTGGCGCTGGCATGACCTGTTGTGCCCTGGACAGCCTTCACATCACCGCCTGAGATCATAAGCTGATAGGTGGCGCTGGAATGCCGCAGCCCGTGGAAGACGATGCGGGGGAACTCCGGGTGAGCGTCCTGCCACTTGAGGAATTTCTTGCGGATCAGGACTGGCTCCACGGCCTGACCATTGGGCAGGCGAAGCAGCATTCCGCTGTCGTGGTAGCGGTCCGGGGCGAGGGCTTCGTCTGCTTTCAGACGGTCCAGCCAGTGTTTCAGCTCCTCCCGGAGAGCGGTCGTCAGGAAAATGACCCGACGGGAAGCATCCGTTTTGGTGGTTTTCAGGACCAGAAGCGTTTTGCTTCCTTCTCGTTTGTCCTCGAAGGATTTCAAAATGCTCCCGTCTCCAACTTGGCTCAGAGATGCCTTTTGGACCCGCTGCATGGATTTATTGACTGAAAAGGTGCCGATTCCGCCAGCAGCATCAAAGTCTATGTCCTCCGGGGTCAGCCCGGTAACCTCTCCTTCCCGCAGTGCACCCACAAGGGTTAGGTGGACGGCCAGGTGGAGGATGGGGTCCTCCATGCTGGCCAGTGCCGCCCGCATTTCTTCCACTGTCCAGATGCTCCGTTCCTGGGTGGTCTTTTTGGGGCCTTCCAGGGGGACGGGACTTTTCAGAAGGACTCCCCATTCCACCGCATAGAGGAACGCGGTGTGCAGCAGCCGATGGACCTCATGGATGGTGGTGCCGGACAGCAGACGCTGTTTCTGCTTGGGGGTGAGCTTCTGCTTTTTGCCCTCAATATACTGTCCACAGGGCGTTTTGCTCAGGGTACTGTACAGATTCTCCAGGTGATAGGGCTTCAGCTTCTGCATCTCGAAGCTGCCGATATAGGGGAGGATGAGATTCTGGATGGTGGACAGGTTGGACTGGTAGGTTTTGGGAGCCCACTTATGCTTGGTGCACTGCTTGGGCAGCCAGTTCATCAGGAATTCGCCGACCGTTATGGTGGACGGAATTAAAAAAGTTCCGCTGGCCAGCTCGTGTTCCACCTGCTTTTTGCGGTTCATCGCCTCCTCTTTGGTGGGAAAGCTCTCCCATTTGTCGCAGCTTTTGCCGTGCTCATCGAGATAGGTGTAGCGGACGC
>NZ_NFKB01000119.1:0-1847 GCF_002160175.1 Faecalibacterium sp. An192 | reverse complement strand
GCTCCGGCCCCGGCTCCCGCCCCCGCTGCTCCTGCCGCACCCGCCGGCCCCGCCGGTACTGTGGCCGTCAAGGCTCCCATGCCCGGCAACATCCTGGATACCCGCGTCAAGCCGGGTGATTCGGTCAAGGCCGGCGACACCCTGGTGGTGCTGGAAGCCATGAAGATGGAGAACGAGATCGTGGCGCCCCAGGACGGCACCGTCGCCACCGTGGACGTCAAGCGCGGCGACGTGGTCAACTCCGGCGATATGCTGGTCACGCTGAACTGATTAGGGGAGGGTGGACATTATGGCGAAAAAGCCGATCAAAATCACCGAGGTGGTCCTGCGCGACGCACACCAGTCCCTGCTGGCCACCCGGATGACCATGGACGAGATGCGTCCCATCCTGCCGGAAATGGACAAGATCAACTATTTCTCGGTGGAATGCTGGGGCGGCGCAACCTTTGACAGCTGCATCCGGTTCCTGGATGAGGACCCCTGGGAGCGGCTGCGGATTCTCCGCAAAGAGCTGCCCCACCAGAAGCTGCAGATGCTGTTCCGCGGCCAGAACATGCTGGGCTACCGCCCCTACGCCGACGACGCGGTGGAGTACTTTGTCCAGAAGTCGGTGGCCAACGGCATCGACGTCATCCGCATCTTTGACGCTCTGAACGATCCCCGCAACCTCCAGACCGCCATCAAGGCCGCCAACAAGGAGGGCGCCCACGTCCAGGGCTGCATCAGCTACACTCTGAGCCCCGTCCACACCAACGAGGCCTTTGCCAAGTACGCCAAGACCCTGGAGGAGATGGGCGCAGACTCCATCTGCATCAAGGATATGGCCGGCCTGCTGACCCCCTTCACCTGCGCCGAGCTGGTGAAAGAGCTGAAGGCCACCGTCAAGATCCCCGTGGATATCCACAGCCACTACACCGCCGGCCTGGCCTCCATGTCCATCCTGAAGGGCATTGAGGCAGGCGCCGACATTGTGGATACCGCCATGAGCCCCCTGGCCCTGGGCACCAGCCATATGCCCACCGAGAGCCTGGTGGCCGCCCTGAAGGGCACCGACTACGACACCGGCCTGGACCTGAACCAGCTGAACGTAGTCCGCGATTATTTCGCCAAGCTGCGTGAAAAGTACATTGCCAACGGCCAGATCAGCCCCAAGAGCCTGGGCGTGGACGCCAACACCCTGCTGTACCAGGTGCCGGGCGGCATGTTCTCCAACATGCTCAAGCAGCTGAAGGACGCCGGCAAAGAGGACAAGCTGGACGAAGTGCTGGCCGAGATTCCCCGCGTCCGTGAGGACGCCGGTTATCCGCCGCTGGTCACCCCCACCAGCCAGATCGTGGGCACCCAGGCGGTGTTCAACGTGATTCTGGGCGAGCGGTACAAGATGGTGACCAAGGAGTTCAAGGGCCTGGTCCATGGCGACTACGGCAAGACCCCGGCTCCCATTTCGGCCGAGTTCACCAAGAAGATCCTGGGCGACGAGCAGCCCATCACCTGCCGTTTTGCCGATACCCTGGAGCCCGAAATGGACAAGCTGAAGGCCGAGGCCGCCAAGTGGTCCATCCAGGAGGAGGACGCCCTGACCTATGCCATGTTCCCGCAGGTTGCGCCCAAGTTCTTCGACAAGCGCAACGCCAAACTGCAGGGCGTGGACGCCGATCACGCTGACTACGTCAATAAGTCGCACCCGGTTTGAGCTTAGTCGCTCACCGTGAACGGCCTGTGTCTTTCAGGCCTTGATTCGCTGCGCTGGGCCCAGAGGGGGAGGGAGGGGGTTTCGACTCCCCCTCCCTACCCCCTCTGGACTCCCTACCCTCCCTAACGACCAGGGGAGACCCCTGGACCCAGAC
>NZ_NFKB01000118.1:0-2002 GCF_002160175.1 Faecalibacterium sp. An192 | reverse complement strand
CTAAGGCATTCATGAATTATGCATTACGTGGAACGTGGAAACCCCTATGCACTCCTTTTTCATAAAGGTATCGACCTCGCAAGAGGAAGAAATGGTGCAGAGGGCATAAGAGGGAATAAAAAGCGAATGGCTCACTGTAATGGTGAGCATAGGGGTTCAAAATTTGCCCTGGCCCGAAAGGGCGCTGACTTATTCCAGGTATTTCATGGCAAGATTGGAGGTATACCTGTGAACGATTTGTATTCAACGACGGAAGGTAAAACTTCTGAGAAGCAATCGGACGAAGCAAAGCTCGGCGCACAATGGAAATCCATTGACTGGCGCAGAGCCGAACGGGAAGTTAACAGGCTACAAGTCAGGATTGTCAAGGCAACTCAGCAAAACGACTATAACGCAGTAAAACGACTTCAGTATCTTCTGACACATTCCTTTTATGCCAAAGCGCTGGCCGTTAAGCGCGTCGTCACCAACGACGGACGCAAGACGCCCGGCGTGGACGGTGTTCTCTGGAACACGCCGGCGAAGAAAATGAAAGCGGTCCTGTCGCTGACAGATAAAGGGTATCGTGCGCGTCCTCTCCGCAGAGTTTATATTGAGAAGAAGGACAAGAAGAAAAAACGTCCATTGGGCATCCCCACCATGTACGACCGCGCTATGCAGGCTCTCTACGCTCTGGCATTGGAGCCTGTTGCGGAAACAACGGCAGACGGGAAATCCTTTGGTTTCCGAAAAGGAAGGTGTGCGCAGGACGCCTGTGAATATCTCTTCACAGCGCTCTCACGCAAACACATCTCTCCGAAATGGATTCTGGAGGGTGACATCAAGGGCTGTTTTGACCACATCAGCCATGATTGGCTGTTGGCAAATATCCCAATGGATAAGAGCATCCTGAAACAGTTCCTGAAAGCAGGGTTCATCTACCAGCGCGAACTCTTTCCCACAGAGGAAGGCACTCCGCAGGGCGGCATTATTTCCCCTATTCTGGCGAACATGACGCTGGATGGGATGGAAAAGCGGCTGGTTGAGCGATTCCACACAAACGCGCTCGGCAAAGTGGATATTCGATTCAAGAATGCCCACAAGGTGAACTTTGTGCGCTATGCAGATGATTTCGTCGTCACAGCAGCAACCCCGGAGCTGGCTCTTGAAGCCAAAGAAGTCATCCGGGAGTTTCTCGCGCAAAGAGGTTTGGAACTATCCGAAGAAAAGACTGTCGTCACCAACATTGACGACGGCTTTGACTTCCTTGGATGGAACTTTAGAAAATACAGCGAAAAGCTGATCATCAAGCCATCCAAGAAGGCTGTGAAAGCCATTGTTTCCAACCTCTCGGACACGATTCTCCGCAGGGGAAAAGCGTGGGAACAGGATGTTCTGATTATGAAGTTGAACGAACAGATTCGAGGTTGGACCAACTACCACCAGTCCGTATGTGCGAGCTATGCGTTCACGCATCTGGATTACGTCCTGTACGAACTGCTGTGGCGGTGGGCCAAAAGACGGCACCCAAAGAAGAATAAATGGTGGATCTCGGCCAGGTACTGGCATCGAGTGCAAAACCAAAATTGGGTGTTCTCTACGGATAAAAAGAAGTTGATACGGGTGGACAGTACGGCAATCGTGCGGCACACCAAAGTAAAAACAACTGCAAATCCGTTCCTCGATACGGAGTATTTCCGAAAAAGAAAGTTCGATAAGGGAATGCGCAGGCTTACTGGCAAATTCAAGACCATTTGGAAAAACCAGAAAGGTCTGTGCTACCACTGCGGTATGCCGATGGACGTGAGCGAGGAGAGAGAAATCTTCTATCTCAGGCCAAAGTCCAAAGCGGGCACAGAAGATATTCGCAATATGCGGTACGTCCACTGTGCCTGCCAGCAAATCTACGCTGAGTGCCGCTTGAAAAAGTGATGAAATGCTTGAGCCGTATGACGGGAAATCTGTCACGTACGGTTCTTAGGCGGGAAAGCGGTGGTAACACCGCCGACCCAGCCGATTACGC
>NZ_NFKB01000117.1:0-2235 GCF_002160175.1 Faecalibacterium sp. An192 | reverse complement strand
CTAATGCCCTGGAGCGACTACATGCGCAGTTGTTTTGAATAACAAAAAAGGACCAGCTTTAGCTGGTCCTTTTTCTATTGTCAAGTACACTGTTTTGTGAGGCGCTTACGCTTTCTCTTTAGCTGCTTCAGTTTTTCCAACCCTTGTTCTTCGTACTGGTTCAATCTCTCCCAGTAAACTTCAGGTCCTTCCTGAACTTCGACCAAACATTCCGAGGATACTGAAGCGTTTGCCTTCATGTGGGTTGAATCTGTCGCTACAATCTTGCCAGTTACCAGCCCTTCCGCTATACATTGTTGAACGACAACATGGAATAAGCGCCGGAAAACGTTCCGAAATTCCGGCTTTCTTCTGCGTAACTGCGAAATGGTACTATGATCCGGGACTCGATCCAGCAAATCCAGACCCAGGTACCAGCGAAGCGCGATATCCGTTTCGATTCGTTTCTCAATCTGCCGTTCAGAGGGGATTCCGTATAGGAATCCCACCAGAAGGTATTTCACAAGGACAACCGGGTCAATGGGTGGGCGGCCGTATTTTTGGCTGTATAAATGCCGCGTTTCCTCGTATACAAAGGACAGATCAAGCGCTTTCTCCAACTTTCTTAGAAAGTGGTCTTGCGGCATGAGATCTTCGATGGTCACCATGTGGATTTTGAGTTGCATTCTGGCCACCCTTTCGTGCTTTTTTCTATTATACCATATGGAGATAGCCTTTGTATATTTTGTCAACAGCTCCAAAATGTCCAGCACCACTTTTATAATCGAAGCTCATCCACCTACCTAAAAGAAAGGAGTCTGTACTATGCCCGTCATCAATACGATTGAGTTGCCAAAAAGGAGGGCCGTCCTTGAGCCAACCACAATACGCCATCATGCGCTTTGCCAAGTACAAGGGACCGGAGATCACCAACATCGAAGCCCATAACGAGCGCAGAAAAGAGAAGTACGCCAGCAATCCCGATATTGACCTCTCCCGCAGCAAGCATAACTTCCACCTGATCGAACCACCCCAACGTTACCGGGCTGAGGCTGAGCGCCAGATCAGCGCCGCTGGATGCCGCACCAGAAAAGACAGCGTTCGGGTGGTGGAAGTCCTGTTCACCGCTACGCCGGAGTTCTTCAAGGGCAAGAAGCTGCCCGAAATCCGGCAGTATTTTGAGGAAACACTCCGCTTCTTTGAGCAATACCAATCCAGAGAAACTATCATTTCTGCCGTGGTGCATATGGATGAGAAAACAGCCCATATGCACCTTTCTTTTGTCCCCTTGACGCCAGATGGCAGACTCAGCGCCAAGGAGATCGTGGGCAACCAAAAGAAGTTGACCTGGTGGCAGGACAAGTTCTGGGAACACATGGTCGTTAAGTACCCCGACCTGGAGCGCGGCGAGAGCGCCAGCCAGACGGGCCGCGACCATATCCCGCCTCGTATCTTCAAGGAGATGACCCGCCTGACCAAGCAGCGCCAGAAGCTGGACCAGCTGCTCGCTGGCATCGGTCCCTTAAACGGCAAGAAGCGGGCCGCCGAGATTTCCGAATTGCTGGATGTTTATATCCCAGCTGTGGAGAAGATGCGGACACAGCTGAAAAAGTACAGTACAGCCTTCACCAGTACCAAGGCCGAGAATGAGAAGCTCAAGAAGAAAAACAAAAAGCTCTCGGAGTCCCTGGACAAGGCGACTCACGAGAGCGTGTTGAAGCAGCTGAAAGATGCCAAGCTCCAGCGGGAGTATCAGGAGGCCCTCGCGATTCTGGAGCGGATACCGCCGGAAGTTTTGGAAGAATACGCAAAGCCCAAAGCCGCTCACCATACCGCAGAACTTTGAATCAAAAAGGAGAAATGCCATGAAGAATGTTTGTAAGAACGATTATTTTAACATCAAAACCTTGCCAAGTGCCCCCATTCCCGGTACAATGGAGTTGGTCACCCAAAACAATGCCCTCAAGTCTCCCATCTCTGACCTGAAACAGCCCGAGTCGAAAGCTTGCGTGTACACGGTGGAGGAAGTGGCGCAGATGCTGGCCATCAGCCTGCGCTCCGCTTATAACTTCTGCAACACCACCGGCGAGTTTCGTGTCCTCCGGGTAGGCGGAAGCATCCGTATTCCCAAGGACAGCTTCGACGCCTGGCTGTTCCGGGCCGCTTGATCAAGGAGGCACAGTATGGCATATATCACCAAACGCGGCAGCTCCTACAGCGTCCGCTACACCTATCTCGATGAGCACGGCAAAAGCT
>NZ_NFKB01000116.1:0-2283 GCF_002160175.1 Faecalibacterium sp. An192 | reverse complement strand
GCCGGCATCTACCTATTTTCACAGGCCGTTTCCAGCCAACTATCTTCGGCACAAGTGAGCTTAACTTCTGTGTTCGGAATGGGAACAGGTGGGACCTCACCGTCATCGACACCGGCTATGTTTACTAGATTATTATAGCACATTTATTTGGATTTGTCCAGACCCCTGCGAACAAAAATTCCCACTTTTTAAACAAAAAATCCCAAAAGAGCCTTTCAGGATTCTCTGCCGTCCGGGCGCAGGATCGGCCCTTGAATCAAAAAGTGGAATTGCACCGCGGTTTTGAGTGTGGTATACTGAATTCAGTGTGCATTTTAACCGCGGGCAAGTCCGGCCGGGCCTGCCCGCATGGAATTTTTAGAGGAAAGTGGGACGCAGATGAACATAGGATTTGACAACAACAAGTACCTTGCCATGCAGTCGGCGCATATCCGGGACCGGATCGCCCAGTTCGACAACAAGCTGTATATGGAATTCGGCGGCAAATTGTTCGACGATTACCATGCTTCCCGCGTGCTGCCCGGTTTCCAGCCCGACTCCAAGCTCCAGATGCTGCTGCAGCTGAAGGATCAGGCCGAGATCATCGTGGTCATCAGCGCAGAGGACATCATCAACAACAAGATCCGCGGCGACTACGGCATCACCTACGACATGGACGTGCTGCGCCTGATCGACGCCTTCCAGGGCGTGGGGCTGTTTGTGGGCAGTGTCTGCGTGACCATGTACACCCCCGAGCCGGAGGTGGAAGCCTTTGAGAAAAAGCTCAACAGCCTGGGCATCCGCACCTTCCGCCACTACAAGATCGCAGGTTATCCCGGCGATGTGGCGCGGATCGTCAGCGACGAGGGCTACGGCAAAAACGACTACATCGAGACCGAGCGGCCCCTGGTGGTGGTCACTGCACCCGGCCCCGGCAGCGGAAAAATGGCGGTCTGCCTGTCCCAGCTGTACCATGAATACAAGCGCGGCGTGAAGGCAGGCTACGCCAAGTTTGAGACCTTCCCCATCTGGAACCTGCCCCTGAAGCACCCGGTGAACCTGGCCTATGAGGCCGCCACCGCCGACCTGAACGACGTCAACATGATCGACCCCTTCCATCTGGAAGCCTACGGGGAGACGGCGGTCAACTACAACCGCGACATCGAGATCTTCCCGGTGCTGAACGCCATGTTCGACCTGATCGCCGGCAAGAGCCCCTACCGCTCCCCCACCGACATGGGCGTCAACATGGCCGGCAACTGCATCATTGACGACGAAGTCTGCCGCGAGGCCTCTCTGAAAGAGATTCTGCGCCGCTACATGAAGTGCCTGTGCGACCAGAAAGTGGGCGGCACCGCCAAGGACGACCGCTTCAAGCTGGAGCTGCTGGTCAACCAGGCAGGTCTGACGGTGGGCAGCCGGGCCGTGGAAAAGATGGCTCACGCCCGCTCCGAAAAGACCGGCGGCCTGCCCGCCGCCGCCATCGAGCTGCCGGACGGCTCCATCGTCACCGGCAAGACTGGTCCCCTGCTGGGCGCCGCTTCCTCGGCCCTGCTCAACGCCCTGAAAAAGCTGGCGGGCATCGACCAGGAAATCGAGCTGGTGTCGGCCCGGGCCATTGAGCCGATCCAGAAGCTGAAGACCACCTATTTCGGCAGCAAGAATCCCCGCCTCCACACCGACGAGATTCTGATCGCCCTGTCCAGCTCCATCCTGGAGAACAAATACGCCGAGGCTGCTCTGAACCAGCTGCCCAACCTCAAGGGCTGCGACATGCACTCGACGGTCATCCTCTCCCGCGTGGACAGCGAGACCCTCAACCGCCTGGGCATGTATGTCACCTGCGACCCCATCTACGAGGAAGAGGACCGCAAGTACCACAAGATCTGATCTCAGTAAAAGTTTTGCCGGCTTTTCCGCCGGGCTTCCTATAAAATGAAAACCGCCGAGCACAAAGGGCGCCTGAACCGCCCCATATTGTGCGGACAGTACAAAAAAGAGGCCTGCAAGGGGTAGAACAAGCGAATCAAAGACTGGCCTGGCGAAGCGAAAGCGGAGCCAGGCCAGTCTTTGTCTGGAGCCGCTCGTGGTTATAGAAGTGGATGTACTCGTCGATCAGATCGTTGGCCTGCTGAAATGTCTTGAGCTTTTGGCGGTAGATGCATTCTGTTTTCAGGATACCGAAAAAATTTTCAGCCATTGCGTTGTCATAGCAGTTTCCGCGTCTTGACATGGAAGGCGTAATGCCGTAAGATTGAGTCAGCTTAAAATATCCGTGTGAGGTATATTGAAAGCCCTGGTCGC
>NZ_NFKB01000115.1:0-2599 GCF_002160175.1 Faecalibacterium sp. An192 | reverse complement strand
GAAGTTAAGCTCACTTGTGCCGAAGATAGTTGGCTGGACACGGCCTGTGAAAATAGGTAGATGCCGGCTTCTCTCATCCATCAGAATATTGAAACCGTATTCTGATGGTCATGCACCTCTAGCTCAGTTGGTAGAGCAACTGACTCTTAATCAGTGGGCCCAGGGTTCGAGTCCCTGGAGGTGCACCAACGAAACATCCATTTAGGCTTTGGCTTGAATGGATGTTTTTTGTTTATTCTTTTGCAAAATATACAGGGAGGCAACGATGACGGCCAAATATTACGAGGCATACGACCTGCGCTACAAGCAGATTCATCAGCAGCACCTGCAATGGGCCAGTGATACGCCTTCTCCGATTGTGGGAGAAGTTCTCGGCCGGTATCCTCTCCCGGAAGGGGCCAGAATTCTGGAAATCGGCTGCGGAGAGGGCCGGGATGCTCTGGATCTTCTGCGCCGGGGTCTGGATGTGCTGGCCACCGATGTTTCGCCCGAAGCGGTTGCATTCTGCCAGCAGAAAGCCTCGGATTTTGCAGAACATTTTCAGGTGCTGGACTGCATTGCGGGGACCATGGAGGAAACTTTTGATTTCATCTATGCCGTGGCCGTGCTCCATATGCTGGTGTTGGAGGAGGACCGGCAGGCTTTCTATCGGTTCATCCGAAGCCATTTGAAGCCCCAGGGATGGGCTTTGATCTGTACTATGGGGGTGATGGTGAGACAGAGGCCCAAAGCAATATTGGGACGGCCTTTGAGCCGCAGGAACGGGTTCACCAGGGAACAGGGAAAACCGTGCGGATTGCGGGGACATCCTGCCGGATGGTGGGCATGGATGCCTTTCAGAAGGAATTGACCCGAAACCGCCTTGCGGTGGTGGAAACGGGGCTGACGGCCTGTCCGCCGGACTTTTCCCGGATGCTGTATGCAGTCGTGCGGAGAGACTGACACGAAAAAAGCCGGCCCGAAGGCCGGCATGGTGCAAAAGCGAGTTGCTCCTCATCCCATCATCTGAACAAACATGGCGCACAGAGGCAGGGCCGCAATGGACAACAGGGTGGACAAGACCACCAGTCCGGCGGCCAGCTGCTCGCTGTAGCGGTACTGGATAGCGAGAACCGAGGTGAGGGCCGCGCAGGGACAGGCTTCCAGCAGGATCACCACCGCCCCTACCATGCCGCCGGTGCCGGTGAGGAGGCAGAAAAGGAAGGATGCCGCGGGAATAATCAGCATCCGGATCAGAATGGCGTGCCAAAGCTGAAAGCTGCGGATGACCGGCCGCAGGTCGCTGGTGGCGATGATGATGCCGGTGATCAGCATGGAAAGCGGCGTGTTCATGCCGGCCAGGAGGCCGATGGGCTGGGCGATCAGATAGGGGACCGGGATTTGACCCAGATAGAGCACCAGACCCACCGCCACCGCCAGAAGGGCGGGCTTTTTGATGAGTTCCACCACAAGGTTGCGCTTGGCGGCGCCGCTGCTGCGGTCCACCAGGGCAATGCCGGCGGTCCAGATGAGCAGATTGAAAAAGGTGTTGAAGATGCTGGCATAAAGCATCCCCTCGGCCCCAAACAGGGCGTTGATGAGGGGAAACCCCATGTATCCCGCATTGGAGAAGGTCATGGCAAAGCGGAGAATGGGCTGGTCGGGGCCGGTCTTTTTGCGGGTGGACAACAGGGCAATGCAGAGGCCGATCACCAGTACCGCCGCGCTGGCAAAAGCGGTGCGGACCAGATTGGACAGGATCTCGGGGTCAAACTCGATGAGATACGAGTTGATGATCATGGCCGGGACCACCAGGTTCACCAGCAGGCTGGAAAAGCCCTGGCGCGCTTCGGCATTCAACAGCCTGCCGTGCACCGCGAGATAGCCCGTCAGAATCAGCAGGAACATCATCAGCACCTGTTGGGCTGTGATGGCGACAAGATTTCCTTCGTTCATGGCAAAATCCTTCGTTGTTCGATGTAAAATGGCATGAGAATCTTTTCCTATTATACGTGAAAGGGCCCGCCCCCGCAAGACAAAGGCCGGCCCGGACAAACCAAAAAATAAAAGACGAAAAATTGCATTTTACCTATTGACATCTGACAGCTTTTGCGCTATAATAACCGAGTCGGGAGTCAAGAACGACACGCCGACAACAAAATATGGCCCGTTGGTCAAGCGGTTAAGACAGAGGCCTCTCACGCCTTTAACATCGGTTCGATTCCGGTACGGGTCACCAACATATAAAACGGCCGTGTGCCGTTTTATATATATGCCTCTTTAGCTCAGTCGGTTAGAGCACCTGACTGTTAATCAGGGTGTCGCCTGTTCGAGTCAGGCAAGAGGCGCCAAAGAGCGATGGATGAAAATCCATCGCTTTTTTGTTTTGCTCCGAAAGGGCCCCGGGCCACAGCGCCAGATAAAAATTCCTCCGCCTCTCCCGCCTCAAAACGACTTGTATCCAAGATGGACCTTTCCAAACTATAGAAAATAAAGCAAAAATGGAAAATCTTGAAATCGGGTCTTGACACCGGGGGGGGTATGGTATTATAGGCACACAAAGGAAAGGACCTTCCTTTGAACCTGTTTTGGGTCTCTATCTTTTTACACCATTAAGGAG
>NZ_NFKB01000114.1:0-2713 GCF_002160175.1 Faecalibacterium sp. An192 | reverse complement strand
ACTTGGACCTTGCTTTATACCAGGCGTTTGCTGCCGTTACTTCTTCGGACTGTCGTAACTGGTTTGCTTGTGCCGGTTATTGTTGATATTTTATGGGGTTGCTCTAAATGATACGACTATCATATCATGAGATAAAAGGCTTTACAAGCAGTGCATGCGAAAAACTCTCCCGCAGCTGCTTGTCTAAAGATTGCCGCAAGAGAGTTTCTTGTTGAGATTAAATGAAATGACGTTTCTTTATATAGCTGTCAAACCAGCAGTGTTTAAAATGCCTTTGGGAGAACGTTGTCAAGATAATTATATGAAGGCGCCATAGTTAAGTTCCGGCAGCGCATAGGGGTGATTACATATCAAATATGATATTGACATGTTATATCGTATTTGATATAATAATAATGCAAAGCAGGCCAATAGGCTTTGCAGGGAGGTGGGATCCAATAAGGGAAGTAGAACTTTATTCCACTGCGGATGGCGATGAACCGGTAGCAGACTTTTTAAGTAGTTTGCCGCCCAAACATCAAGCCAAGGCTTTACGTGAAATAGACCTTTTGGCAGAGTTCGGCAATGCGCTGAAAGAACCCTATGTCAAGCATATCAAGGGAGACATTTGGGAACTGCGAATTCGTTTTTCCTCTGACATTTCCCGTGTTTTCTATTTCACTTGGCAAGCCGATACCATCGTTCTTCTGCATGGCTTTGTAAAAAAGACACAAAAGACACCGCCACAGGAAATTGAAACCGCACAAAACCGAATGGATGATTTCAAGCGTCGGAATTCATAAAAGTGTATCTCATACCAAAGTTAATTAGGAGTAAAGAAGATTGTAAAAGGAGTGCATTTATGAGGTACAGCGATTACAAAAAGGAGGTATTTGCAGAAAACCCGGAAGTAAAGGAAGAGTATGACCGCCTGGCACCGCAGTACGAAGTGATTCGTGCTGCGATCGCCAGCCGGAAGGCTGCTGGACTGACCCAGAAACAGTTGGCTGAAAAGATGGGCACCAAGCAAGCAAACATCTCACGCTTTGAAAACGGGAATGCCAACCCTTCGTTGGAGTTTCTGCAAAAAATGGCGTCCTGCATGGGCAAGACGCTGCACATCACCTTTGAGTGATGGTATGAGGCCGCATCGGGCAACCGGTGCGGTCTTTTCTGTACCTGCTTTTTTCAGAAATTGGCGGTTTTAAATCACCCCCGCGTATGCGGGGAAAAGCTCACCTCGACCGACTACTACCACATTTCAAAGGGATCACCCCCGCGTATGCGGGGAAAAGACTTTTGCTTCGTCGTAGGTCTCGCCGTAGCTAGGATCACCCCTGCGTATGCAGGGAAAAGATCATACCGATGGGATAGTTGTTGCCGTTGCCGGGATCACCCCCGCACGTGCGGGGAAAAGTCAAACTCTTTGGGGATTTCGACGCCGCTTTCTGGATCACCCCCGCGCATGCGGGGAAAAGCCTGAGGCAGAAAGTAGTCAAAAGGTAGTCAAAGGATCACCCCCGCGCATGCGGGGAGAAGCCGGGCGGGCGTGAAACTCTGCAGTATTGCAAGGGATCATCCCCGCGTATGCGGGGAAAAGCCGATCCCCGCCAACAACGGCAAGACCATCGAGGGATCACCCCCGCGCATGCGGGGAAAAGGTTGTGTCACCTCCGATGAATCACAGTCATTAATCCCAGGCCATAGGCTTTGCCTCGACCAATGCCATGGGTAAGCATGGCACAAAAAAGCTCTGGCTGGGTTACTTGCAGAACTCCCTCATAGGTTACAGAGAGCAAAGAAACAGGATGTCCGGGATCGCCGTGTTTTGAAAAACGAATCCAATGGGAGTTAGTTACAATAAAGGAAGACTCAGACAGGCGGAATCCATGCTTTTCTGCTCGCTCCAAAAGCCATTGCTGTTGATAAGATGTTGTACAGTGTGCCAAAACTTTCCCTCGCCCTTCGGAGGGGCTATGTCCCGAACAACTTTTTGTGGGATTTGCCGTCAGCCGAAACTGCCAAACACTGCCCGGCTCGATCTGTTCTAAAAGCTGGGTATAATTGCGCGTTTCAAAATTTGATGTTCCGGAAACCGGGCCAAACTGAGCGGAAATACTTTCCAGGTCGGGCTTTTGTTCACTGAGTAGCAGGAGATAAAGTTTCCCACCCAACCGATCCAGCCTCCAGAGACGGCGCTGTCTCTCGCCCAAAAAGGCGCTTTCCACCGCACCATGAATTTTTTGCGGAGCAGAAAGGGCACGCATTGTAGCGTGACGGGTTTCATCCAATTCCACACGGGATAGATACATTGTTTCACCTCAATTCTGCAAAGGGATCATGGATGGTTTCTTCCGGCATGGTGGAATTGACCGGTGGGGTCCAGAAGAATTCTTGAACTGGACGATAACCAAATTGCCGGTGAATAGGGGTAAATGAAAGCGCAAGGTCCCGCCGCGGAGCGGCACCTGCTTCCTGCACAGAGGCATCCAGGACGATCCGGTAAGGGAAGGCAGGATTCCTCCAGCTGGGCAACTGCGGAGGCTCTTGCTTTAGCGCGGGCAGCAGATCAAGATTCTCCCGGATTCCCAGACAGAGCGGAAATGTGGGCGGACAGGAACGACGGCCTAGAGCAACCCCATAAAATATCAACAATAACCGGCACAAGCAAACCAGTTACGACAGTCCGAAGAAGTAACGGCAGCAAACGCCTGGTATAAAGCAAGGTCCAAGT
>NZ_NFKB01000113.1:0-2782 GCF_002160175.1 Faecalibacterium sp. An192 | reverse complement strand
TATTACAGCTTTGTCGGCAAGATTGACTTGCCCGAAGCCTAACGCCCGACCTATCCGACACAATGGCCAAGTGCCGGATAGGAACGGCAAAATTTTTTACACTTCTATTGCTTCTTTATCGCACATCAATAAAGAGCCAGGGCATGAAGCAGCTGATGGCCGGCGGCGGTGTCGCCCTGATCGGCACTACCCTGGTTCCCCTGCTGAGCGGCCTGTTTGGCTGAGAAAGCCGGCCCCATAAGCCAGCAGTAAATCCTGTAATCCATCTCTTTTCCCAGCGCTACAAGCGGGAACTGCCGCCCACAGAACAGGGCTTTATGAACTGGCCCGCGGCGTATTGGAAAAGGAGAAAACAAATCATCCATCATTTATTTCAGGAGGAAAATCACATGGAAATCTTTTCTGTTGGAACCGCTCTCTTTCAGTTCCTGGCATCTCTCATGACCCTGCTGTCCCGTTTCCCGCTGCTGGGCTAAGGAGGCTGACCCGTGGACAAGGTACTCCAGAAAATCACAGAGTGGCTTAAGGAGATACTGGTCGGCGGGGTTATGGGCAACCTGTCCGGGATGTTTGACAGTGTCAACAAACAGGTCGGAGAAATCAGCGAACAGGTCAGTTTGACCCCTGCCGAGTTCTCACCGCGGGTCTTTGAAATGGTCCAGGAGGTGTCCGAATCGGTGATCCTGCCGATTGCGGGCATCTTCCTGACCATTGTGGCCTGCTATGAGCTGATCCAGATGGTGATCGACCACAACAATCTGGCCAGCTTTGAGACCTGGACCTTTTTCCGCTGGGTATTCAAGACCTTTGTGGCCGTCACCCTGATCTCCAACACCTTCGACATCACGATGGCAGTCTTTGACCTGGCGCAGACGGTGGTGTCAGAATCCGGCGGCATCATCGCCGGCAGCACAGCGGTGGATGATACCACGTTGGCCAGCCTGCAAACTTCCCTCATGTCACTGGAGCTGGGCGAACTGCTGGGACTTTACCTGCAGTCTTTCATCATCGGGTTCACGATGCAGATTCTTTCCATCGCCATATTTGTCATTGTGTATGGCCGCATGGTGGAAATTTACCTTGCCGTCAGCCTGGCCCCCATCCCGTTTTCTACCTTCGGGAGCAAAGAGCAGGGACAGATCGGGCAGAACTATCTGCGCAGCCTGCTGGCCCTTGGTCTGCAGGGGTTCCTGATTATGATTTGCGTGGGCATCTATGCGGTGCTCATCCAGGGAGTGTCCTTTGCATCCGATCCCATCGGCTCTATCTGGGGTGTCATCGGCTACACCGTCCTGCTCTGCTTCACGCTGCTTAAAACCAGCACCATTGCCCGCAGTATCCTGAACGCCCACTGATTCAACACCCTATTATAAAAGGAGGTATTCATGGCAGCCTATATTTCTGTCCCGCGGGACCTGACGCGGGTTAAATCCAAAGTTCTGTTCGGCCTGACCAAACGGCAGCTTATCTGCTTCGGGACCGGCGCACTGATTGGTGTGCCGGTCTACTTTTTTGTCCGGGCCGCCGGCAATCTCAGCCTGGCAGCCCTGGCCATGATTGTGGTTATGCTCCCGTTCTTTTTCCTGGGGCTGTACGAACGGAACGGCCAGCCCCCCGAAGTGGTGGCCCGGCAGTTTTATCAGGCCCGGTTTGTCCGGCCCAAAGTCCGGCCTTACCGGATCAACAACTACTATGCCGCTCTGATGCGGCAGGCAGACGCCCAGGAGGAGGTGAACCGCATTGTTCAAAAAGCGGCAGAAAGAAAAGCCCGCGGATAAGCCTCTGCTCACCAAGGCGGAGAAGAAGAAGATCGACCGCATTGTGAAAACGGCCAGGAAGGATGACGGGATTCCCCGTACCGCCCAGCAGACCATTCCCTTTGAACGGATGTTTGCCGACGGCACCTGCCGGGTGCGGGACAGCTACTACACCCGCACCATCCAGTTTCAGGATATCAATTACCAGCTGTCTCTGCAGGAGGACAAGACCGCCATTTTCGAGGAATGGTGTGCATTTCTCAACTTCTTTGACAGCTCGGTACACTTTGAGTTCTCCTTTGTGAACATGGCCGCCGATGCAGAGAGTTTTGAGCACAGCATCCGCATCCCGCCCCGACAGGACGGCTTCGATGACATCCGGGCTGAGTACAGCCAGATGCTGAAAAAGCAGCTGGCCCAGGGCAACAACGGCCTGACCAAGACCAAGTTCATCACCTTTGGCATTGAGGCGGCATCCATGCGGCAGGCAAAGCCCCGCCTGGACCATCTGCAGAACGACATCCTCAACAATTTCCGGCGTCTGGGCGCGGCAGCCCGTGTCCTGAACGGCTGGGAGCGGCTGCGGCTGATGCACGATCTGTTCCACATGGGCGGTGAATCCAAATTCAGATTCGACTGGAAGGACCTGCCCAAGTCGGGGCTGTCTGCAAAAGACTTCATCGCCCCCAGCGCCTTTGCGTTCAACACCCGTACCTGCCAGATCGGCGGGATGCACGGTGCTATGAGCTTTCTCGCTATCACCGCTTCCGACCTCAGTGACCAGCTGCTGAAAGACTTTCTCGGGATGGAAACCAGCCAGATTGTCACCATGCATGTGCGCTCCGTGGACCAAAACAAGGCCATTAAAACGGTTAAGCGAACCATCACCGAGCTGGACCGCAACAAGATCGAGGAGGTGCGCCCAGATAGGGCATTGTGTAGTGTAGCGTAAGGGACTACCCCGTAAGATAACGCGGGAAACAACCTGCCTAACCGAAAGGCGAAAGCTGAAACGGGAACAGAGC
>NZ_NFKB01000112.1:0-2796 GCF_002160175.1 Faecalibacterium sp. An192 | reverse complement strand
GCAACACCTTCCGCTGGAAGTTCATCCCCCGGGATGAGGAAGTGATTGCCCTTCTGGTTCAGCTGGAAGCGGACTTCTGGCAGCACGTCCAGAGCGAGACTCCGCCGCCCCTGGATGGCTCCAGTGCGTCGGCCCGGTTCCTAGCCGAGCGGTTTCCCAGCAGTGTGCCCCGTTCCACTGTGGCACTGCCTGAGAACGCCGCCGCCCTGGTTCAGCAGTACGACGAGGCCAGCCAGCAGATCAAGGCACTCACCGAGCGGAAACAGGAAGCCGAAAACCTCTTGAAGGAAATGCTGGGCGACCACGAAACCGGCACGGCTGGGAATCATCTTGTTACATGGAAAAATGTTGTACAGGAACGACTGGACACCAAGATCCTGAAAGCCGAGCATCCGGCCCTCTACAAGAAGTACGCCAACCAAACCAGCTGCCGTCGGTTTACCATCAAGAGCTTATAAGGAGGAAGAAACCATGGAACAGATGAACCTGAAAGACCGCCTGAGCGCCAAAGTCGAGACCCTGCAGACCGCCCCGGCTCTGCCGTCCTCGGACTACCTGGCTTTGAACAACAGCACTCTGGATCTGATTCACGAGAACCTGAAGGACCAGCCCCTGACCTACCAGATGTTCGACGTGGTCAAGTCGCCCTCGGGCGGCTCCACCGTCTTTACGGTGCCGGGGCTGACCGGTGAGGAGGCAGAAAAAGAGCTGACCGGGATTATCCTGGATTACACCCTGCCCCGGGCCTACTGGGATACCCCCGACCCGGTGGAGGGTACGCCGCCCACCTGCCTCAGCCATAACAGCCTTGTCTCAGAGAGCGGCAAGCCCTGCGCCCGCTGCCCCTTTAACGATTACGGCTCCAAGGACGGTGAGACGGGGGCCAAGGCCTGCAAGGAGTCGGTGCTGTTGTTCCTGCTGCGGCCGGGCAATGTCCTGCCCTTGTTGGTGCGGGTGCCGGTGACCAGCAAGGGCCTGTTCCTCCGGTACACCGCCCGGCTCACCAGCGCTTTGACCCCGTTGAACGGGGTGGTCACCCGGATCTCCCTCAAAAAGGCTACCAGCCGGGGAGGCAAGCCCTACGCCCTCTTTCACTTTGAGGCGGTCAGCGCCCTCAGCCCCGAAGAAGCCGCCAGCGCCAAAGCCTTTGCCCGCCAGTTCATGGAGGCGGTGAAGGCCAGCGAGGCGATGCCCAAGCTGGAGGCAGCAGGGTAAAAATAGAGCTCAGGGCATGTCTTTTATTACAAATGCCCTGAGCTTTTTTTGTAGGAAATCACGTTTGTTGGATAAATAGATCAAATATCTGGGGAGATTTGCTATACTTGTCTCAAAAAAGCAAGGAGGCAAGGGCGATGGAAAATCTGAAAACGGATTGGATGGTAGTTACACAGAAAAAACAGATTGATATGGATCAAACCGACCCTAAGAAAGATAAAGCCAGCAAGAAAAATAAGGACGCAAAAAAGGACTCGAAAAAGAAAAAACTATATAAAGGGATGACCATCCAGCTGGAAGGGCCATATCGTAAGATAGAGTATTCTCTCTATCGACCTGCCAAAGGGGAGGCGTACAGACCACTGCAGGGCGCTAAAGTGGAACCCACATTGATCAAGAAAAAGAGTCCGACATGGAAGATGAAAAAAGTGAATGTAAAATATTCGCAAAGTAACGCTTCATCGACGGTTCGGGCGTTTTTCGACTTTCCAAGGGGCGGCGAGGAGGAAAGCCAGAAGGAAAGAGCAAAACTGCAATTGATGATTTTGCTGGGACAGATTGCCTCTGTTCTGATGAAGAACAATTTTACATTGCCTGTGGTCTATTTGGGACAAGGGTCCAAAGAAATCTACGATACAATAAAAGCATTGTTGATTGCAGTACAGGGGGAAGGAACTTGGGAAGGAACAGGATGTGGACTAGATCGAAGTTGGCTGATCCAACCCACAGTTTGGGAAAATGCTTCTTGTGCTTCCCGAGACATGATCGATTATATTAGCGGCTGGAATGAAGATGGAGAGAAGTTTTGGGTTGGCTATGCTGAAAGTGCGGTGGCAATCAAGGCGGATGTGGACGAAACGATCCGAAATGAGATTTTGAAAACTTCGGAATTTATGGCTCCCATTCTGTTTGAAAAACCAGGGAGAAAAAAGGCGGGACATACTGAGATCAAGATACAGGGTACTTGCCTGATTGGATTGCAGACAAAAACGAAATCTTGCTTAGCAAACAGTGGAAATATGCATGAATGGATCGAACAGTTTATATGTGATTTTCATAAAAATGTGGAGTATGAATACAATGGAAGGAAAATGCCTCTGCAGGATATTTGGAGAAATAGAATAGAACTTTATCGTCCGCCCATGGATCAGAAAAATCATGAACAATCCATCGAAGAGGAAGATCTTTGGTGTGCAGCCATGGCCTTCTTAGAACAGCTGCTTGATTTTTTGAAAAACTATGGGATATTGAAAAAACAGACGCAGATGAAATCCTTTACAATTATGGCAACTGGGTTCTGCCTGGATCTCCTCAGATGCGTGTAATAGAACCAATTTGTCGGCCGGTTGCGTTGCTTAATCAACCTGTATCCTCGGGAAAATATGATGACCTGGATATATTTTATGAATTTCTATGGGAGTATGAGTTTTGTGTTAAACATGTATGCGAAAAGGCAAAGCATGGGTCGCCTAAGAGCACCTAACAAAACCGAAAAGCGATCAAAGCGGCAGCAAGGGTGAAAAAAGCCAAATGGATATCAGCTCTGCGTTCATATCGGACGAGCAGGCGCCTGTATCGATG
>NZ_NFKB01000111.1:0-2813 GCF_002160175.1 Faecalibacterium sp. An192 | reverse complement strand
TGCAAAAATCGGACGCTGAGCGACACCTGCACGGAGTTTTAGCGACACTTTCACGCTGTAAAGCGACATCTCAGGGAAATTCCTCTATAATGGTTACGCGCACCATCTATGTGCGACTAATCATCATTCATGGAGGAAAAAATGGTAAATTACAAAGAAATTCTCTACCGATTGTCACTGAACCAGAGCCAGCGGCAAATCCGTAACAGCGTGCATTGCTCCGATAACACGATCCGAGCAGTACAACAAGCGGCCAAAGATAGGAATCTAACCTGGCCACTCTCCGACGACGTCACCAACGCCGAACTGGAACAGCTTCTCTTCCCAAACAAGCACAAAGCATCCAGCCAATACGCCGAACCAGACTATCCGTACATCCACCGTGAACTGGCCCGGTCAGGCGTGACCCTGTCGCTGCTGTGGGAAGAATACTGTGCGAAGTGCCATGAGACCGGTCAGAAGCCGTACATGAGTACTCAGTTTGGCGAACGGTACCGCCGCTGGGCACGCATTACAAAGGCGACCATGCGCATCCAGCACAAACCGGGGGATGCCATGCAGGTGGATTGGGCCGGCGATACGATTCCCATCCAGGACCCGGTCACGGGCGAGCAAAGCGCAGCCTACTTGTTTGTCGCCGTTCTGCCCTGCAGCTACTACACCTACGCGGAAGCCTGCGACGACATGAAAACCGAGAACTGGCTGAACTGCCATGTCCATGCATTCGACTACTTCGGCGGCGTCGCACGGCTGCTGATTCCTGACAACTGCAAAACGGCCACGCTGTCCAACACCCGGTACGATGTGATTCTGAACCGCAGCTACCAGGAACTGGCCGAACACTACGGCACCGCAATTGTACCGGCGCGCGTCTGCAAGCCGCGGGACAAGAGCGCGGCAGAGGCATCTGTCCGCTTTGCTGAAACGTGGATTGTGGCGGCTTTGCGCGACCGCAAGTTCTTTTCCCTGCAGGAATTGAATGAAGCGGTTGCCGAAAAGCAGGATGAGTTGAACAGCCGCCCGTTCAAGCAGATGGCTGGCTGTCGCCGCAGCGCCTATCTGGAAGAAGAAAAGCCCTACATGCTGCCGCTGCCTGCCAGTGCGTTTGAGCCGGCTATCTGGTCGGTTGCCAAGGTCGCCAACGACTATCTTGTTACGGATGGCAGGAACAAGTATTCCGTTCCCTACAACCTGATTGGCGAGCGCGTGGACATCCGGGTAACCAAGACAACAGTAGAGGTGTTCTACCACGGCAGCCGTGTAGCCAGCCACCGCCGGTTGCAGACCCGGCAGCGTGATCCGCTGGTGAAGCGCGAACATATGCCTCCAGAGCACCAGAAATATCTCACCTACAACGCAGACGAGTTCAGCCGCTGGGCGATGTCAGTCGGCCCTATGACCGAAAAGGTAGCCGACCACTTTCTAAAGTCCGGCAAGGCAGCCGAGCAGGGCTACAAGGCCTGCGCCAGTCTGAGCAAACTGGAACAGCGGTACGGCAAACAGCGGCTGGAGGCGGCCTGCGGCAAGGCTTTGGCGTACAGCACCGCGCCCTCACTGCGCACCATTGCCAGCATTCTGAAAAATGGCCTGGACAAGCCGGACAAGGCAGAAAGTCAAACGGCTCAGTCCAAAGCCAATAGCTACGGCATTACCCGCGGAGCGGCCTACTTCCGGAAGGGAGGCGACCACGAATGCTGAACCAGGCAACAATGGATATGCTCACGGCGATGAAGATGACCGCTATGGCAGCAGAGTTCGCCAACCAGCTGAAAGATCCCACGTTCAATGAACTGGGCTTCGAGGAGCGTCTGGGCTTGCTGGTAAATGCGGAATGGAACCGCCGCCAGAGCAACAAACTGGACCGTTTTATCCGCAATGCGCATTTTGCCGTGCCGTCTGCCACTATGGAAGGCATTGAATACCACGAGGACCGCAAACTGGACAAAGCGCAGATGCTGCGATTTGCCACCTGCCAGTACATTGACGAAGGCCACCACATTATCCTCAAGGGAGCCTCGGGCAATGGCAAAACTTACATTGCTTGCGCCCTGGGCAATGCAGCCTGCCGCCGTTTCAAAAAGGTGCAGTACATCCGTATGCCGGAACTGCTGGATGAGCTGAGCTTTGCCCGCAGCGCTGGCACGCTGAAAAAGGTGCTTGAATCTTACAAAAAGAAGGACCTGCTGATTTTGGACGAGTGGCTGATTCGCCCGCTGTCCCCGCAGGAATCCTACGATATGCTGGAGATTGTGGAAGCGCGGTGCCGCAAGTCTATGATCTTTTGCACGCAGTACGAATCTGAGGGGTGGTACACCAGGATCGACCCGAACCCGGAATCCGACAGCCCCGTTTCAGAAGCCATTATGGACCGCATTATCCACAATGCTTACGAGGTTCTGGTAGACGGCCGAGTCTCGATGCGGGAACGCAAGGGCTTGAAGGCTGCCCGGGAAGGCGGTGGCCAGGATACATGACTGTTCTTATCTTTACGATGAGGAAAACTGCGTGGCTTTGGAACTGGAACGAGCCTGCTACGACAAGATGGAGCGCGAGTCGATGGAATACTTTTACGCAGCTGAGGAAGAAATACAGCGACAGCGCGAGAGGATTCGACAGTTGGAAAACGTCCTGACAGAAAACGGTATTCCTGTTCCTGAAGAAAGTTGACCTGGGCTCTGCTGGCCGGTTTGGCTGGCAGAGCTTTGTAAGCGCCTCACGAAACGGCGTACTTGCTAAACCCAGTCTCACAGTGAGAGAATTATTCCATGTAGTGGGCGTGTATTTTTGAGACCACTCTCAAAAATACACGCCCT
>NZ_NFKB01000110.1:0-2952 GCF_002160175.1 Faecalibacterium sp. An192 | reverse complement strand
AAGACTGGCCTGGCTCCGCTCTCGCTTCGCCAGGCCAGTCTTTGATTCGCTTGTTCTACCCCTTGCAGGCCTCTTTTTTGTACTGTCCGCACAATATGGGGCGGTTCAACTTTTGAAAAACGCAGGCCCTGAAACAAATGCAGGGCTTTATTTGCTATGCCCAAATTAAAATTTGGCAGCGTTTGCTGCCCTTGTTTTCTGCTTAGCGTAAGTGGCTGACAGGGTCAAGAGCGGCGAAGCCGTGGTGCAAACCATCTACTCTTGACCCTGTTGGCCACTTATGCTATTGACTTTGCTTAATTGGTCTATAATCCAACACCATTATGGTCAGCAGTATGTTGAGTTTTTCCCCAGTGTACGGCAGGAAAACCTATTCATTGGGAAGTAATTAAAGTGTTGGAAACATAAGACAAAGATAAAAATTGGAATTTCTTTCAAATATACGTTAATGTTTTGTTGAATTTCTTTCACTTTAGTGTTATAATATAAAAAAAGACCAATTTTACGTTCCTATGGGGTTATCATATTGTTGGTTAGAAACGGTATGAATTCATAGGAGGGATGGCAGGTGAAGAAGCATCACAAATTACAAAAATCAAATTGCCTGAAAAAAAAATACGCTAAACCTGCGAAGGAGGTAGGTATTATGTCAACTACCGTTTCACTTCGTGAGAGTGAAGAAACGTTTATTCGAGAAATGCGCTCTTATGTAATGACGCTCAAACAGCAACAGAAAAAATCAGGATATCTTGCACGAAAAGAAGCGAAGAGTGCACTAATACGGACAGGAGTGCTTACAGAAGAAGGAAAAGAAAAGGAAAAAATTGTAACTTGGGAGTGATGTGTTTTGTATCAAAAACTTCCAAACTTAATTTTGGGGTTCCATGGCTGCAAAAAATCAGTTTTTGAGACTGTCGTATATAAAGGCGAAGCCTTAAAGGCAAGTGAAAATGAATATGATTGGCTTGGACATGGTATTTACTTTTGGGAGCAAAACTATCAAAGGGCCATTGAGTGGGCAAGAAATCGTTATGGCGATGATGGTGCTGTGATCGGAGCAGTGATCGACCTTGGATATTGCCTAAACTTAACAGATAGTTTTAGTGCACATATACTACAAAATGGATATGAGATCCTAAAAATACGATGTGAAGCCGCAAAAATTCCACTACCCCAAAATGTTCCCTCTAAAAAAACAAAGGATATTTTATTGAGAAATTTGGATTGTGCAGTCATCCAGCAAGTACATGACTATAATAGGCAAACTGGAAAACAACCATTCGATTCGGTCCGTGGAATTTTTACGGAAGGTGGTCCAGTTTATCCTGGTGCTCAGTTTCAAGAACGAACACACGTCCAGCTGTGTATCTGTAATCCCAACTGCATTAAAGGTTATTTTGCGCCCTTGAAAGCAGATCCTTCTTATGCTATACCATGAGTAAGAAGTGTTATATTAATGATACAGGAACCCTTCTAGACTATATATTTTTCTTGCTTTCCCCAAAATAATCCGTAGCTATTCCATAAATTCCTGTTCTTAGTAAACAAAAAAGACTAGTCATACATGAATTGTACCCCATTTGTTAAGCAGTAAGATATACTGAAAACAAATGGGGGTTTTATTATGCCAAAAGGGGAACTAACTGAAAGAGACCATTGACTAAATGAACAGCGCCAGGGCTATCGCAGCGGTCATTACGGTAGTGTCAATAGTTTTTTGCAAATTGGTTTGCAGTCTCTGGAAATAAATGAGGTTAACCGGCAATAGAGGCGTCCTCCGGGGCAAGGTGGAATAGTTGGTTCGCTTTGTAAAGGACAACTTCCTAGCCGACCCAGGTATTTTATGATCTTACGGATCTGAATTGGCAAGCGCCAGAGTGGTGTAACAAACAGAACGGAACTTACCGCCGCACAGTGGATGGTGTGCCTTAAAAGCTGCACGAAACTGTATGCAGAGAGCAACTGCGCATGGTTCCGGAAATAGAGGCTGTACGATCCTACCTCTGTCCAAAAAGAAAGATCTCCTTTGACTACTTTGTAACAGACGCTTTGACGTACCGTACAGCTATTCGGGTTGTTTGGTCTTTTTAATTGATCTATGTTTGGCGATTTCCACTGAGTCTGAAATGGTTTTTCAGCTGAACGCTAACATACGGCTCAGTCTCCACCGTCATTCACTAAAATCTGAATCTGGAATGTATTCGATCAGGTGCGATGACTTGGATTGTGCGAAGAAAGGCCGTTTCAATCCCTATCTGCAGGGGATGATGCAGCGAGAGTGCTCAGGCATGGAGCTGTTCAGCGAAGAACAGGCGCAGGTGCGGAGAATCCAGGTTGTGCTCCAAAATGTTCCGCAGTGGAGCGATGGGGAAGCGGTTCAGGCGGAAATGGCTGAACAGGGCGGCCAGGTGCTGTTCTGCAAATTTTTCAAGGAACATAGCTCGTTTGCCATGCTGACGCAGGACCGAAATGGGCTGTACTCCATTGCGTTTGTGTTGGATTGTGATATCTCCCCCAAAGAGAGAAAAGCCGCCGCACGTCTTGTGCGGCGGCTTTTGAAAGAAAGCAGCAAAAGCTGGGATGTTGATTTTTACACGGTTCCTGTGCCCGAACGTATGAAATATGCGTCACTTTCATTGGCTGCATCTGCTTTGATGCAGGCTTTTAATCATCCGGAGAAGATCAAAGGTTAAAAACGCAAGGCTCCCCTCACGCCTGGAAGCTCCGGCCTTGGTTATCCTGGCAATCATCAGGGGATGCATCAGGAAGCTTGATCTGGTCCGCGTACTTTTCAATCATGCGGGCCAGAAAGTCCACGCACTGATCGAAATACATTTGTTGTTCTCTAGAGCAAACCCAGAAAATAGAGTGAAGTCACCGCCGCACTGTACAGCAGTGGTATGATAAATGTGGAGATGATGAATATGCTTCACAATGAATCACGGAACTTAT
>NZ_NFKB01000011.1:0-80374 GCF_002160175.1 Faecalibacterium sp. An192 | reverse complement strand
TCCTGAATGTGGCTGTATTTTCTGGGCATAGCAAAGACCTCCTGTAGTAGTTTTATTCTACCACAGGAGGCCTTCTTTTTTCATTGTCTACTTTTACTGGAGCGGTTCAGCTGTGCGGGCGTTCTCTTTTGCGCGGCGGGGGCTTTTTTTGCCCTTACCCCCTCGCCAACGGGGCCAAACTCTGCTACACTAGAGGGGACAGAGCATCGACCCCGAAAACCCGGCGGCAGCCCCGTATCCTGCTGTTGGGGGAGCGCATATCGGAAGGGAGGCCCATCCATGCAGTTAGAGACGCAACAGCCCACGCGGCAGGCAGAACACGACCTTGTGTTCCAGGTGCAGGCGGCCCAGGCCGACCCGGCCGCCGCCGACACCCTGATCGGGCAGTACATGCCGTTTATCCGCAGCGAGACCTATAAGTTCACCCACGCGCCCATCGAGGCCGGCCACGAGGACGAGCTGAGCATCGCCACCCTGGCCTTTTACGAGGCGGCGCTGTCGTACCAGCGGGGGCGGGGGGCGTTTTTGCCCTACGCGGCCGCCGCCATACGCAACCGCCTGATCGACCACTACCGGGCCGAGCGGCGCCACGGGGGCAGCGTCTCGCTGGACGCCCCCGCCGGCGAGGACGGCCGCCTGCTGGCCGAGACCCTGCCCGACACCCGGGACGACATCGGGGCCTACGACCTGCGGGCCGCCACCCGGGCCGAGATCGAGGCGTTTGGCCGGCAGCTGGCGGGCTACGGCATCGGCTTTTCGGACGTGGCGGACAACTGCCCCCGCCAGGAGCGGACCCTGGCCGCCTGCCGGGCGGTGCTGGACTGCGCCCGGGCCAACCCCATCCTGCTGGAAAAGCTGGTGCGCACCGGGCGGCTGCCCATGCAGGACCTGGCGATGGGCTCCGGCGTGGACAAAAAGACCATCGAGCGCCACCGGAAATACCTGGTGGCCATCCTGCTGGCGTTCACCAACGGATACGAGATCATCCGGGGGCACCTGTGCCAGCTGACGCCAAAAGGAGGGAAGCAGGGATGAAATACCTTGTCATGGAGACACACCCCGCCTACGCGGTGGTGCTGGACGAGCGGGGCCGCTTTTTGAAGGCGGCCAACCTCCACTACCAGGTGGGCGAGACGGTGGAAGACGTGGTGGAGCTGCGCCTGCCCTCCGCCCGGCGGCGGCTGCGGCCGGCCTGGGGCGTGGTGGGGGCGCTGGCGGCGGCCGCCTGCCTCTGCCTGGGCTTTTTCGGCTACTGGCAGCCCAACTTTGTCCCCTACGGCACCCTGCGCATCCAGATCAACCCCGACGTGGAGCTGTCGGTCAGCAAGACCGACCGCGTGCTGGACCTGCGGGGCCTCAACGCCGACGGCGAGGCCCTGCTGGAGGGCCTGGACCTGAAGGGCGAGGACAGCGACGACGCCGTGGAGGAGCTGGTGGAGCGCGCCCTGGAACAGGGCTACCTGGTCCCGGGCGGCACGGTGTCCATCCTGGCCAGCAGCGAGGACGACGACTGGCAGATCCGGGAGGAAGCCGCCCTCCAGGCCCAGCTGGAAGCCAAGTATGGGGACAGCATCGCGGTTCACCTGGGCGCTGCCGGCACAGAGCAGGCGCCGCAGGCCCAGCCCGAACCGCCGGCCGCCCAGCCGGAGACCCCTCAGCCCGAACCGCCGGCGGCCTCTGCCCCGGCCCAGCCGGCGCCGGAACCCGCGCCCCCGGCCTCCTCCCAGGCACGGCCCGCCGGGGACCCCCAGGACGACTGGGACCCCACCGGCTCGGACTACCCCCACGACAGCGACGACGATGACGACGATGATGATGACGACGATGATGACGATGACGACGACGACGGTGATGACGGCGGCGGCGACGATTGGGACGACTGGGACGAGTACGAATGACGCGCCCCGGCTGCCGGATCAAAAATTTTGATTTTTTTGGCCGGCGGCCCCGGTTTGAGGCGGGCGGGCCCGTATCCTTTGGATGTAAGCCGAACGCAGAAGGGGAGGCCCACAAAAACTTTCCCAAAAAATTTCTGCAAGACCCCGGTTTCGGGGCAGCGGCTCCGTAAACTAAAAACAAAGGAACCGAAAACCACCCCTCAAACCATAAGGAGATGACGACCATGAAAAAGAACCGCAAGATGAGCCTGACCCTCGCCGCCGCTCTGGCCCTGACCGCCCTGACCGCCTGCGGCTCCATGTCCGCTTCCGCCGCCATCGACGCAGCCGCCGCCAAGCAGATCGCCGCCGACCACCTGGGCGTGAACGTCAGCGACCTGAAAGTGCTGGAATGCGAGCGGGACGACGGCAAGTACGAGCTGGAAGTGCTCGTGGGCGACGTCAAGTACGACTTTGAGATCGGCGCTTCCAGCGGCAAGGTGCTGGAAGTGGACCGCGACCGCCGCGACCGCGACGACTGGGACGACCGCTACGACGATGACTGGGACGATCGTTACGACGACGATTGGGACGACCGTTACGACGACGATTGGGATGACCGCTATGACGAGTGGGACTGATCCGTCCCCGCAGCCCCTGTAAAACCTCGACGGCATAAAACTACCCCGGACGTTTGTACGCGTCCGGGGTTTTGGTGTTGGGGGTTACTTTTTCTCGTCCAGCAGCACGACGCCCTGGGGCGGGTTGGCGTTGATGGCGCCCACGATAGTTGGGCGGAAAAGAAAATAGGTGCACAGAAGCCGGATGCTTTGCTCCCAAATATTCCGCTGTGGTACGCGTTTGAAAATACCTCTCCCAACACCCCTTGCTGATAACATTCTCCTCGCTTTCCCACGCCCGCAGGGAGCGCTCGCTGAGGCCGAATTGCCGGGCAAAAGCAGGGAACTTTCAATTTTTCCAGTTCTGGCGCAGCAGGTCCAGCGCGTGGGACTCCAGGCGGGAAACATCGCGCCGCCGCTAATGTAAGTCACTCGATATTTTTACGATGTAACGATTCGTTTTGATAGCCTTGGCGTGAGGGTAGCGCCGCGCTTCATGTAAGTCAGTGAAAAGTGTTGTCATATTCGACAAAACAACTGGCGCTTATTCATCAATTTGAACATAGTACATAGAAGAACGTCTTTGCCCTGTGAACTGCCCCAGAATTAGGGTGTATCTGAGAAGTCAAAAATGCTGGGATATTCGCCAAAAAGCGCCAGATGCAAGGCGCATGAGCGCCGAAACTCTTGCGCTTAGCCGATTTTCGCGGCGCGGGACGGTGCCCGCTTGCGAAAACCGGAGCGCTGCGCCAGCCGTGCCTTCGCTGCTTCGTCCGCAGGACGCGCTCGGCGCGGCTGCTTTGGTGGAATGCAAGCGAATGCAACGCAGCAGATGGGGCTTTTTGGTAGAATAGAACAGCGTTGGGGAGTTTTCAGATACACCCTAGGGTGTACCTGAAAACTCAAAATTGCACAAAAAGACAAGAAAAAGACATAAAAGGATTCTATCATAGACAGTACAAGGAAGTGATAGCATGACGATTCATCGTTATGAGGTAACAGATGCAGAATGGGCCATCATAGAACCCATGCTGCCCAAACATCATATGGGACGCCCCCAAAAGGACCTTCGCGCTCACTTCAACGGGATTCTATGGATTGCCCGCAGCGGAGCTCGTTGGGAAGACCTTCCGGCAAGGTATGGGCCGCATCAGACCGTATACAGCTGCTTTTGCCGCTGGCGTGATGACGGTACGCTGGAACGCATCTTTCACGCACTTGGTGCAAATGCAGAACTCGAAGAGCTGAATATTGATTCCACAACCAGCAAAGTATCTGAGCAGGCAAGCCGTGGTCCAAGAAAACGATGAAGCGGGACGTCTGTATTGGACGGACCCGTGGAGGAAAGAACACAAAGATTCATGCCCTGGTCAATCGGGAGGGAATACCTGTCTGTTTGTCGCTATCTGCTGGTAACTGTGCTGATTGTGATCAGGCCATCCCTCTTTTGCAGAAGTTTGGAAAAATCAAGGGCAGCAACGTTTTGGGAGATCGGGCGTATGGAGCAAAGAAAATTCGACTTTACCTTACTGAGCAGGGCGCCCAGTACACCATCCCGCCGACCAAGAATCTGCTTCATCCCTGGAAATATGACCGGCAAACTTACAAGCGCCGGAATGTAATAGAGCGCTGTTTTTGTCGATTGAAAGACTTCAGGCGGATCGCTACCCGATATGATAAGAGAGCGGATTCGGGTCACTCCCAAATTTTGTGTAAAGTCCAATGAGTGCAGGAATAGAGCGAAATTTATATGTAGGCGGCAGCGGCTTGACCGTCTGCCGCCTATGTCTACAACATAACGCCGGTGGGGATGGATGTCAAGGGCGGCGAAGCCGTTCATTTAACCCTTGACATCCAGACACAGCGGTGTTACTCAGGCATACGCTCGGCGAAGTAGATCGCCATCTGTGCATGGATCATGCTCCAGTCCTGCCGCCGGCCGGTCCACTTTTTGGTAATATCCATCATGGCCAGATACAACATTTTCAGCAGGCTGTCATCGGTGGGGAATACGGATTTGGACTTGGTCACCTTGCGCAGCTGGCGGTTGAAGCCCTCAATGGTATTGGTGGTATAGATCAGCCGCCGGACCTCCTGGGGATACTTGAAGTAGGTGCTCAGGTTGGCCCAGTTGTCCCTCCAGGACTGGGAAATTTTCGGGTATTTTTTGTCCCAGTGTTCTCCAAAGACGTCCAGGGCATCCAGAGCGGACTGCTCATCCACGGCGGCATAGACTGCCTTCAGGTCGGTCATGAGAGCTTTAAGGTCTTTGTAAGACACATACTTGCTGGAATTGCGAAGCTGGTGAATGATACAGTTCTGGATCTCGGTCTTGGGAAATACTGCATGGATAGCTGCGTCAAATCCCGTAAGATTGTCGGTACAGGCAATGAAAATGTCCTCTACACCGCGGTTTTTCAAGCCATTCAATACGGTTGCCCAGAACTTGGCGCTCTCATTTTCGCCGACCCACATCCCCAGAACATCTTTCCTCCCATCCAGATCGATGCCAATGGCAATGTAAACGGCCTTTTTCACGATCTGGCCCTCGCTGCGGACGTGGTAGTGAATAGCATCCAGGAACACCACCGCATAAATGGACTCCAGAGGCCTCTGCTGCCACTCTTTGGCGATGGGAAGGATCTTGTCCGTGATCCGGCTTATGGTGCTGTCCGATACCGAAATCCCGTAGATGTCCTGGATATGGGCCTCAATATCGCTGGTGGTCATGCCCTTGGCGTACATGGACAGGATCTTTTCCTCAACGTCCTGGCTGATGCTGGTCTGACCCTTTTTCAGCACCTGGGGTTCAAATTCCCCTTTCCGGTCCCGGGGGACCGAGACTTCCACGTCTCCAAAGCTGGTCCGAAGCGTCTTGCTGCTATGACCATTCCGGCTGTTGTCTGTAGCCTTGTTCTTGTAGTCATATCTGCTGTAGCCCAGGTCCTCATCCAGCTCTGCCTCCAGACCGTTCTCCATGAATTCGGCAATGGTCTCCTTGAACAGATTCTGGATGTCATCCATACTGCCGATGTTTGCCATCTGCAAGAGTTCACGGATTTTCTCTCGACGGGCGTTTTCTTCCGGGGTGCGGTTCTTTCTGGCCATATGCTAATCCTCCTGTATGATGCTTCTATTCTACACCTCTCAGGAAGTTTACACAAATTATGGGACAGTCTTACTTTTGATTTGGATGTGTAGCATTGAATTCACGATTCAGAAGGTTTTGGTATTTGTGGACCTGCCAGCCCATCTGGACCCATTTTCTTCTGCGGCGTATCTCACTTAAAAGATCGTATTTGTGCATAATTCTTAAAATTGTCTTGGGGTTTTTGACGATTCCTTCGCTGTCCAGCCAGAGTTTTATCCTTCGGTATCCATATGTTCTTCTGCTGGATTCCTGCTTCGCCCGAATCTTTTCTGCAAGTTCCAGATCTTTTGCAGGGTGCTGCATCTGTTTGACATACTTGTAATAACCGCTTCGGGAAACCTTTAGCATCCTGCACATCTGTACGATTGGATACTTCATACGATGGCGGTGGATAACAGCATATTTAAATCCTGGCTTCACCTCCTCCCCATGGATCGCATAAAATCCCGCAGCAGCTCATTCTCCATTCTCAGTCGCTGGATGATATATGTCTGTTCTGCTACAATATCTCTCGGCTCAGAGTCTTTGCGTGGCCTGCCTTTTTTCCGCGGAACAATTCCCGCCTTGCGTTTGCGCTGTCGTTCATTATACCGTGATACCCAATTATGAACCTGCGAGTATTCCATGCCTAGTCTCCGGGCGATTTCGCGGTTGGTAATACCCTCGCTTTTCCATTGCAGAATTTCTTTCTCATATTGATTTATTTTCGTGTATTTTCTGGGCATAGCAAAACCTCCTCGTGTAGTTCTATTATCCTACACGGGGAGGTTTTTTGTCTATTGTCTACTTTTTACGGACCTGTTCAGGGGGTATCCTTTACCGGCTTGTGTTTTATTATTTCTAAATTTATGAATCGATTTCTAGTAGCCATGCCAGCCGTTCAAGCCCGCATTGGATACTTTTTCCTACCCGGCGCTGGTCAACCCTCTCTTTCCGTGCAATCTCCGCAATTGTCCTACCCAAGTAGAATCGTGCATATATTCTCCTTCTTTGGGCGGGTGGCAGCTTTCGGATTGCATTCTGCAATTCTATATATAACCATTTATTCTCTATGATATTTTCTGGAGCTAGGGGTTGTACTAAAAGGCAGCCTTCTATTCCGTCTCCATGGTCCAGAGAATAGTAAGCCTTATACCTGAACTTCTGGCGCTCGTATGTAGCTTCTACCCGTTGACTTGTCTGAATTGCAGCCCATACTTCGTCAGTCACCTCCACAAAGATATCGGCGCTATATATATCAGGATACAGTTCCCGCAGATTGATTTCCTTCATTGATACCTCCATTACGGTTCACGAATCAACGAGTGAACACGAACAGAGGTGGTGGGCGACACTGTTCAGTGAATCCCACACTTTTGTCAAAAGTCCAATAGAACCTTTTAAATGGATACGATAATGCCCATCCAAAGGTAGAGATAGAGGGATAGATAGCTAGAATTTTTTTGGTTGATTGCTAAAACATCCCAGACGAGATCGAGGTTCTTTATATTTCACAGCGGTTTCTCCGAAATAGTTTACTCTTATGAATACACAAAAAGAGTGACGGCCTTGATGTGTTTCAAAGCCGTCATCGGGGCGATATTGTTGATTGAGTACACGAAAATATCTGCCCCGCACCGGTTTTTTCCTTGTCAGGTGGATTACTCTTGTCGGGTTTAATTTTTCCCTTCTGCAGCTGCCTCTTTCAGCCGAGAAAAGCTCTCATCGCTGATGATGTGTTCAATCCGGCAGGCATCGGCCTCCGCTGTCTTGGGGTCAACGCCTGCGGCGATAAGCTGCTCGGTAAAGAAACAATGGCGCTCGTAGATTTTTTCGGCAACCTCGCGGCCCACATCGGTCAGATGGAGAAAGTGATCTTCATCCATTGTGAGAAAACCGCCGTCCCGCAAAATCGCTACTGCATGACTTACACTCGGCTTTGTAATCTTTAGGTGCCGGGCAACATCCACGGAGCGTACCATGCCCATTTTCTTTTGGAGAACAAGGATAGCCTCCAGGTAATCTTCTCCCGACGCATGAAGTTTCATGTTGCGGTTCTCCCTCAAATTATCAGGCAATGCTCCAGCCCTCTGCCTGCTCACGGATTGTAATGAAACGGCGATAAAGACCTTCCTGCTGAACAAGCTGCTGATGTGTTCCTTTCTGAACAACTTGACCTTTATCCACCACTAAAATCTGGTCAGCGTGTTCAATCGTTGCCAGACGGTGGGCGATAACGATAACCGTTTTTCCAATGGTCAATTCACTGATTGCCTGCTGGATCAGATGCTCATTTTCGGGGTCAATACTTGCTGTTGCTTCATCAAAAATTACAATGTTGGCATTTTTCAAAATGGCGCGGGCAATAGAAATGCGCTGTTTTTCTCCGCCAGACAGCGTAGAGCCGCCCTCACCGATCACCGTTTCATATCCATCGGGAAGAGCCATAATGAAGTCGTGGCACCGAGCCTTTTTCGCAGCTTCTATAATTTCTTCCTGCGTTGCACTTGGATTGCCGAAACGGATGTTGTTTTCAATGGTATCGTGGAACAGGTAGACCTTTTGAAAGACCATCGAGATATTGCGGAGCAAACTGTCACAGGTCATGTTCCGCACATCCTCACCGCCTACTGTGACCTTGCCGCTGTCCACATCATAGAAACGGGCAATCAGGTTGCAAATCGTGGTCTTGCCGCTGCCAGATGGCCCTACAATGGCCGTAGTGCTGCCCTGGGGGATGGAAAAGCTGATATTCCGCAAAACAGGGACTTTATCGTAGGAGAATGTCACATCACGGAAAGCAATGTCTGTGTTCTGCAAAGAAATATCTTTCCCGTCTTTGTCTATAATGTCAGCGTGTTCAATGCCGTCCAGTTTATCCAGCGTAGCATCAATGACCTCCAATACATGGGCGGCGTTGTTCATGGCTTCCACACTTCCAAAGATCATAAAGGAGAACATATCCAGCATAAGCATGGTAGGAAGTTCCATACTACCGTTATAGGTCAGCATAGCAGCCACAGCTACAATGGCAATAGAGGCGGCTTTCAGAGAAAACAGGTGCAGGCAGTTGAAGGGCATATATTCCACTTCAATTTTGATATTGATTTTCTTGCTGTCGTTGTATGCTTTGCGGATACCGGCAATAGACACGCCTTCCTGCTTAAAGGCTTTCACCACCTGCATCCCTCGCAGATACTCGATGGAGCTTTCCACCATATCGTCCTGTGCCTTTTGATGGATAGGCGCGTTTTGGTGGCTGCGTGCCTCCAACAGATGGAGGAATAGGGCAGACAGAAGGACACCAGCCAGAGCAATTCCTCCCGCCAGAGGACTATAAAATGCAAGGAACAATATCAGGACGATAACGGTGATATAGCCATTAACAACGGTGTTGACCATATTCATGGCGAACATTTCCATAAACGAGAGGTCGGTTGTGGCCGCTGCGGACAGTTCGCCCATATTGTTCTTACTGAAAAAGCCCAGCGACACCCGTTTCAAAATATCTCCCAGCCGTATTCTCTCGTCAGCGGTTGCTTCATAACCGACACTTTCCTGCGTGATAGCTCGGAGATATGAGAACAGGTATCGGCCAAATACAGCTAAAATCATGGCCCCCAGCATGATCCAGATGTCCCGGCCCTCCAATGGTTTAACGCCATTGAAGTCATCCAGAACAGCACTCAGTCCCTTTGCAGCCAGCATAATAGGAATTGCGGTAAAAATGCTATGAATGAAAGCGTAGATAAACCCGATGTAAATACGCCGTTTATATTTTCCTGTCCATTGGATCAGTCGATTTACAATGCGAAACATATCAGTTACCCCCTTTCCCGGAACCGGCAGACCAATTCTGCGCTCCGATATGCGCCTCCCACATATCCCGATAGAGGGCATCGCCATCTAAAAGCTGCTGATGCGTGCCCGTATTCTCAACCTGTCCGTTTTGCAGGACAATAATCTGGTCGGCATTTTTGATGGTGGACAGACGATGAGCAATTACGAGTAAAGTTTTCCCTTTTGTTAATGCGGCGATGGATTGCTGGATCTTTTCTTCGTTCTCCTGATCGGTGAACGCAGTTGCCTCATCCAAAATCACGATGGGGGCATTTTTCAAAATCATGCGGGCGATGGAAATACGCTGCTTTTCACCGCCCGAAAGCCGGTTCCCCGCATCCCCGGCCATCGTGTCATAGCCATTGTCCAATTTCCGTATAAATTCATCACAGCAGGCAGCTTTTGCTGCCGCATATACTTCTTCGTCCGTAGCATCAGGGTTTCCCAGCCGAATATTTTCCTTGATGGAGCAGTTGAACAGGAAGTTATCCTGTGTAACAAAGCTGACAATATCGGCAAGCTGGGCCAGCGGCATACTGCGAATGTCCACACCGCCAATGGTGATTTTCCCATCGTTCACATCCCAAAAACGGGCAATCAAGCGGGCGATGGTGGACTTGCCGCCGCCGGATGGGCCGACAAGCGCCGTAAACTTTCCTTCCAGGATTTTCAGATTGATATGGGAAAGCACCTGTTTACCGTTCTCTTTATCATAAGAGAACGAAACATCCTGAAGTTGAATATCTTTGGACTGCACCTCCACTGGTTTTCCAGTATCGGGCAGTTCTTCCACATGGAGCAGCTTATCTACATCGTGTACGGCATACTCAACCGTTTTCGTTTCATTGACATAGGTGGTAAAGTTCATTAGTGGGCCTACAATCCCCAGCGAGAGGATCAGGCACATCACAAGATCCTGCGGGGCCAGGCTGCCGGTCCAGTAGAGATACATACCAATCGGGAGCGTTCCCAGGAAGGTGGAAGGCAATACCGCAGAAATAAAATTCATCAACTTCCAGGTGCTTTGATACCATTTGAGGGTGTAGTCCTTGAAAGATTGAACCGCCTTCGTGAATTTTTCATAGGAACTGGAGGACTGATTAAACGCCTTGATAACTTCAATGCCCTCCACATACTCTACAATTACGCCGTTCACATAGTTGTTGGACTCCATGTAATCGGCATAGAGCTTATTAAAATTCTTCATCATTATGGCAAAGGCGATAAAAGCGAGAGGCACAGTCACCAGCATAGCCAGAGCCATATGCCAGTCAATGCAGACCAGATAGACAAAGACTGCCACGGGGAGCAGCAGGTTTGAGATACACTCCGGGATCATGTGGGCCAGTGGCAGCTCAATCGTTTCCACCCGGTCTACCAATACGCTTTTCAGCTTACCCACAGACTCGCCGATGACTGTCCCCAGCGGTGCTTTCATCAGCCGCTGGGCAAGGGTCAAGCGAATATTTTCCAAAATGGTGTAGGCAGATATGTGGGACAGACTCGTTGAAATACCATAGAGCAAGAAGCGTATCGCATAAGCGCCAAGTCCAATCCAGCACCATTTCCAAACCTCTGCCATCACAGGTGAACCGTCGATAAAGAGTGTGATAATTTGGTAAACACTCCAATAAGGTATCAGTCCGGCAACCACACTGATGATTGCACATAAAACGGACAGGACAATCTTGCCCCGGCACTGTGAAGCAAAGGAAAACACAATAGAAATCCAGCTTTTCTGCTTCATTTCCTTTCCTCCTTTAGCAAAAAATTAGAGAGCACCAATCTCTTTGGTACTCTCTAAGTATTACAGGTATTCAATTTGTCTGCCACTCTGCGAAGCCTCGTTTTGCTCCATTTAGATTTTTATTTTTCGATATTCCAGCGGTGTTTTCCCTTTGACTTTTTTGAACGCTTCGGAGAATTTGCTGGTGTTCGTATAACCGACTTTTCCGGCAATCACTGTGATCGGTTCATCCGTTTGTGTGAGAAGGGACGCCGCCAGGTCCATACGATAATTTCGCATATAGGTATAAATAGCGGAGCCATACACGCCCTTAAAGCACTGCTTCAGAGCAGAAGTGGAAATATCGAACTTTTCAGAAAGCTCCTCCATTGTGAAATGGTGCTCCGGCTCATTTGTCATAAACGACATGATAGCCTTGACTTTCTCTACCTGCGTTTTATAAAAATAGGGACGTTCCACACCTAAGACCGTAGGGTCTACCGTCCTGAGCGTGACCAACAGTTCTAACACCTTTACCCTGAGATATTCCAGACGGATATTTTCCGGCACCTGGTACAGTTCCGAAATCACATGGTCGGGAACGGAATTTCCGTGCATAATGAAAGGTCGAGTCTTTAAGGTGAATTGCTGCTCGATTTGCTCCAGGTCAATGGAAAACAGGGACAAGAGATCCCCCAATCCCTCTACCGCTTCAGGAACAGAGATCGTAATTGTGATCCCGTGGTAATGGCTTACGGGAAAGCTGCAATGGTTGTTTTCCGTGGCAGAACTGTCCAGCATAATATCGCCGGACGCAAGATAAAGATAAGCGCCATTGCTGACTTCCCACTCGACGCGGCCTTCTCTGCAATGGTGAATTGCAAAAGTGTGCGTATTTTGTTCAAACTTCCTTGACGGGCAGTGCTCCATGTGAAAATCATTATACATGACACCTATTCCGGGATATACTTCATAATAGGTTGCAGTTCCGTCTCCTGTTTCATTTTTCATTTGGTAGACCGAGCAGGATTCATCCCGGCAGAGCAAATTCATATTTTGCTGCGAGAAAAACAGGTCGCTTCTGTTCAAACTGAAATCACCTCGATTCTATAAAAAAATTTTGGAGGCGCTGGAGCCCTGCGGCATCCAGTGCATATTGTTCCTGTACCATACCATGCTCCAAATGCAGAACATGAGTACAGCAACTGACGATCAGCTCATAATCATGGGTGATGACAAGAGATGTCTTTCCCATTTTCTGTATCGTCACAAGTTCATCAGCCACTTCTTTCATGTGCTGTAAATCCAGACCGCTGGTAGGTTCATCCAGCACTAAAATCTTACGTTCAGAAACAAGAGCGGTGGCAATCGCCACCCGCTGCTTCTGCCCGCCGGAGAGCGCCATCGGGTGTCTCTCCTTAAACTGCAACAAATCCAATCTGTCAAGAACCGCGTCCGCCTTGTCGGGAGCTGGCTCCGCCATACTGATGAGCATTTCTTCCTCTGTGCTTTCCGTAAACAGCTGATGGTTGACATCCTGCATGACCATATAGCACAGAGATAGCCTTTGTTTTCTATTATACGGCTTCCCGTCCACTTTCACAATGCCCTTGCAGTGTTTCTCCAGACCACAGAGGCAGCGGGCCAGAGTGGATTTTCCCGCTCCGTTATGGCCGATTACTGCAATCACGCCCGCCTGTGGTAGCGAAAGACTGTCAATATCCAGCGCATCCCTCTGCTTTGTATAAGCAAAACGAAAATTCTCACATTCGATAGAACCACTGCTTGCAACAGGATGTGCTGTCACAGGGAACGCGCCCAGGTCAAAAGGCCGCAGCCCCATTTCTGCCTGTTGCGTCACGGACAGTTTAAGTGCATCCAGAGCCAAGTAATCTTTTTCAATTCTCCCATCTTTTAGATACACAACACGGTCTATCAACTCTTTCAGATAATAGAGCCGATGTTCCGCAATAATAACTGTTTTCCCTTGCTGTTTCCAAATCTGGATCATCCGGCGCAGATCTTTTGTGGCTGACATATCCAGATTAGAAGATGGTTCGTCCAGAACGATGATGGGCGGATTACTGGCCGACACGGAGGCACAAGCAATTTTCTGCTTTTCTCCGCCGGAAAGAGAAAAGATATTTTTCCCCAGCAGATTGTCCATATCAAACTGTTCCGCAGTTGATTTCACCCGCTGAATGATTTCTTCTTCAGGCAAGCCCTGATTTTCGCATCCAAAAGCCAGTTCGCTGGTGGAGTCCACCGTAAAAAACTGCGTGCGGGGATTTTGAAAAACGCTCCCCACATATTTCGCTGTTTCATAGAGTGGAAGTCTGCTGATGTTCTTGCCATCCAGCAGGACTTCGCCGCTTAACTCGCCCTCATAATAATTCGGGATCAGCCCATTCACCAACCGAGTCAGGGTTGTTTTTCCGCAGCCAGATTGCCCACACAAAAGGATAACTTGCCCGTCCGGGATGATTAAGTCAATGTTTACAAGCCCACCGGCATCCGTTCCCCCGGCATATCGAAAATTGATATTGCGAAGTTCAATCATAGACTCCTTCCTCCTAACAAATAAAGAAACCGACCCAACAAGGTATCGCCAGCAGGAAGAAGAAAATGTCCAAAGGCCCAAAGCCAATTTTACAAATGTTTGTCCGTTTCTGCGGCGCTCCAAGCCCTCGCGTGAGAGCCGCCGCAGACAGTTCTTCTCCGATTTTGGCAATCGACATCATCAGAGGAACCACCCGGTATTCCAGCATCTTCATGGGACTGCGGAGAGTAGTGATGCCGCGCATCTTCATGGCATCCCGTATAGCCGCATATTCCTCTTTTACCGTCGGGAAGAAACGAAACACCACGGACACGGGGATTACTATTTTCTCGGGAACATGCATCCGCTCCATAGCTGCGACAAATTCGCTAACAGTTGTAGTGCTTACCAGATAATATCCCATGATAAATCCGGGAAGCATGTGCGTATAAATCCCGACTGCAGCTCCCAGGATAAAATTCCATGTACCAGTGAGCAGCGGCAATACTGTTAATTCCAACGCAAACAAAATGGCGTATGTAACCGCAAATCTGGCTGCGGCCACCCATTTCCTTGAAAGAAGTAAAAAAATGATGGGGCAAGCCATTAGACACGGACGGACAAAATTCATAAACCCGCCAGTGCCGCCGGTAATCATAATGGTGCTGACTGTAACTGTCAAAAACAGTTTTGTCCTCGGATCGGTGGGAATAACAGCTTTGCTTTCAAATTTTAGCGTTGTAACCGCCGCACCCATCAGGCAATCCCCGCCTTTTCAAAATGCTTCTTCAACACAGCTTTACCAAGAAGCGCCCCCAAAATGCCACCGATAAAGGTGACTACAAACAGAACTGGATACATCCAGCCAGGAGTATAGGACATGAGTGTGTCTACATATTCCTGCCCATAGCTACTTACAAGTGAAGCGAAGAAGGTATCACGGGTCAAAAACATCCGGCTCACATAGCCCATGATCCAAAGGGAAAACACCCCGTTACCAAGGAGCGTACACTTCCAGCTTTGATATTTTCCGGCTCGCAAAATGACATCACCCAGGACACCAAAGATGATGCCAAAAATCAGAACCAACACACCGCTGCCCATGATTAAATTCAGCAAGCCAAGGATAATGCCGGTCAGGGATACCATACCAAACTTCTTGATCTTTGTTAAGTACAGCATAAAGGGAATACCGCACAGGATGGGGCACACCAGTCCAAGAAGCGGGATAAAGATAGGGATATACCCCAGCATCATGCCCGCAAAGAAAATGACAAAATAGATGGCGGTGAAAATGCCTACATTGATAAGGTCTTTTGCTTGCAATTTGTTGCTTTTCAATTCCATTCTCTACATACCTCCACTGTGGTTAGGGCAAGCTAACTTGTCACCCTAAAAATTTGCGAAACATGATTTCGCATGATTTGATTTTATCATAAGCCAAATGGGTTGTGCCACTCTGGATAGTTCAAAAATACTCCGTTTGGTTTTGCTTTTTAGTACAATAAATGCGGAGATATGAACCTCCGCATTTACCATCAAATAAAAAGTATTTCTAATCGAATGATTTCCTCCACCTGTGCTTTTAGCAATCCATCGGCTCTAACCTCTTGCTTTCATATTGCTTTTTCATGCAGGATAAGATATACTAAATACATATCGGTTAGTTTTTGCTAACCCTCTGGCTTGCTTAAAAGTAGAAGGGGGATGTATATGAACTGGACGCGCACATTCTTGGACGGGCTCGCCATGGCGGCCTATTTTAACCTGTTCGCCGCGGCGGTGGCGCTGTATAGGCCCCGGCTGATGTTTCCCTGCTATCCGCCCGCCATCATCAAGGCGGCAAAAGATCCGCCGACAAAGGCCGAAAACCGTTTTTACCGGCTTTGGATCTGCTTCGGGGAGTGGCTGCCCCTCCTTCTCTATGGTGCGGTCAGCACTGTGGAGGGTGGGACAACCGGCTTCTGGCGTTTGGCCCTGACGGGATATATCCAGTGGATGGTCGTCAATGTCTGTGATCTGCTTTTTCTGGACTTCTGGCTGATACAGAAAAAAGCAAAACGCCGTTTTATCATCTCAGGAACCGAAGGGCACCCAGGCTATGGGTTCAAAGCCTGGATGAAGGAATACGCTCTGCCGGAGCATCTGCTCCAGTGGCCGCTCTTGCTGTGCCCCCTCATGGCGGCGGCCCAGGCGGGATTGTGTCTGCTGCTGCAAAAAATTTGATAATAAGGAGATGGTTCAAATGAAGCAAAATCAAGTTCAGCAAAAAGAAATCCGCCTTGGGACGCATGGGGAACATTACGGGAGCTGGATGTCAAACCCTGTTTTCTATGTGATAGGCGCCCTTTTGGCGTTGTCTGCGGTACTGGCGGTACTGTCCTTTGCGGTGTTCCATATCACGGCGCTTGGTGTGGTGTTCGTGATTGCCGCAGTGATTCTGCTGGCGCTGCTCCTGTGGTGCGCCTGGATACGGCGGCAGTATGCCTTTGGGGGCGGCGGCATGATGGAGCAGGTCCACCAAATCGTCCTCTCTCATCTGAATTTTGACGGGCAAGGGCAGCTTCTGGAAGTAGGCTGCGGCTCCGGGCCATTGTCCATCCGGGTGGCCCTGATGTGGCCGGAGGCAAAAGTAACGGGCATTGACTATTGGGGCGCAGACTTCGGCTACAACCAGACTATGTGCGAGAAAAACGCCGCAAGCGAAGGTGTAGCCGCCCGGTGCCGGTTCCAGCATGGGGACGCCAACAAGCTGGACTTCCCGGACAAGAGTTTCGACGCCGTGGTGAGCAACTATGTCTATCACAACATCATGGGTTCGGATAAACGGGCGCTGCTGCTGGAGACCCTGCGGGTGCTGAAAAAAGGCGGCGTGTTCGCCCTCAACGACAACATGAAGCCCCGGGCGTACGGAGACATGGAGGCCTTCGCCCAGGAGCTGCGGGACATGGGCTATGAGGACGTGCGCCTCATCGACACCGCCCAGGAGGCTTTCGGTTCCCGCCGGCGGGCGGCCATGATGATGCTGGGCGACTCCCGGATGCTGGTGGGGCGGAAGTAAGACGGAGGTTTGTCATGACCTATACATATTGTGAAAGGCTGATGTGGGCTGCCATCGCTCCTGCCGCATTTCGGTATCTGGCAAGGCAGGAGTTGGGATGGGATATTTCTGCGTTGAAGCAGCTCTCTAAGCAGATTTACCGGCAAATGGTATCCCGTACCCCGGATATTGGCTCCATGATGGAAAACCCGTTGCGGGTCTGCCTAACTGGTGGAATTCTATGGCTGTCTATCTATAAGGCGGCAGAAGAAAAAATGAGTGAAAAGCGCTTTGAGGGCATGGTAAGTGCCAGTATGCGTTCTCCTCTGGTTGTGGCTGCCTTCCGGGGCAAAGCCAAGACTGCATTTACTTTGAAGGCTCAATATAAGCGAGCAGCGACTGCATCTTTGGCGGATGCAGATAGGAACCCCTTTCAGTGGAATGCCGAGGTCATCTTCGGCCGGGATGCAGAGGAATATACGATCCTTTACCACCAGTGCGGTCTGTGTGCCCTGGGCCGACAGGAGGGCCTTCCTCATCTGGTTCCCTATCTATGCGCTCTGGACACGATGTCCGTCGACTGGATGGGTGGGCGGCTCTACCGTACCAAAACACTGGCTACCGGCGGAGACTGTTGTGACTTTTATATCTGCAAAAAGGGTTCCCGTTGGGACAAAGAACGGCAGGGAAAATAGAAAGAGGAAGATTTGATGACGCTTGCGGAGTTTCGCCGGGTTTATCCAACCGCTGCCTTCACGGTCAGCAGCGGGAAACTCTTTACCTATCGCTACTATCAAAATCCCCAGGCCAAAGCCACGCTGGTCCTGCTCACGGGCGGCATTGGGCTGTCCGACCTGTTTTATAAGCACTTTGCCCGGTTCGCCAGGGATTTTTCGGTGCTGACCTTTGACTATCAGCTCCAGTTCGGGGACAACGGCGAGTTTGCCGATGCCGTGGCTGAACTACTCCGCCACCTGAAAGAAAAGGTCTGGCTGGTGGGACAGTCCCTGGGCGGCGTAGTGGCCCAGGTCATCGCCTCCCGCCACCCGGAAGTGGTGGAGGGGCTGGTCCTCTCCAACACCTGCTCGCTGTCCGGCAACATGAGCAAGGCCGGGTATCAGGATCTGATGAAGATAATCGAAAGCCAGCGGAAGTTCAAAAAATGGCTTGCCTTCCTGCCGTTTCCGCTCATCAAGCGGATGATGAGATGGGCGGTGATGAAAAAGAAAACCGATGGCTTTACAGCCCAGGAAAAGGCCGCTATGGAGGAACTGTGCGGCGCTATGATGGAACTGCTCACCAAGCCCTATGAACAGCACATGATTGACTTTCTCTGTGACGCAGAACACTACTTTGGCATGACCCGCAATGATTTTGCCCCGTGGGAGGGGCGGGTGCTGCTGATTTTGTCCGAGGACGACACCACCTTCACCCCGGCCTGCCGGGAGGACCTGATCGCCCTGATGCCAAGTCCCACGGTGGTCACCGACCTGACCGGCGGCCACCTGGCGCTGATGGTGCGGTTAGAGCAATACGCGGATCTGGTGACTGAATTTATTCAGGGACGCACATAAGGAAGAAAGAATCAACAAGTATTTGTGGATACAGATTCGGAAGATAAATAAACCGATGGAGGAAGTACGGTTTCCTCCATCGGCTTAATTTTTGCCGTTAAGCGACATTCATATTACTTGTTGGCATCCAACAGGTATGCCAGCTTCTTCAGCCCGCGCCGGATGCTCTCCCACACGCGGCGGCGGTCGGTGCCCTCGAGCTGGGCGATCTCGGCCACCGTCATGCCCAGGTAAAACCGGGTGTAGATGCGCCGGGCCTGGATGGCGGGCAGCTTCATCAGCGCAGCATACACTTCTTCCCGCAGCAGCTTCCGCTCCAGAATTTCTTCCGGGGTAAGCGGCCGGTTGAGGGCATCGTTTTCAATGCCATCCTCCCGGTTCAGAGAGTAGTGGGCCTTGTGCCGGAACTTCCGGCGTTCGTAGGCGGCATCGCCCTGCTCCTGGCCCCGGATCGCGGCCACGACTTCCTCGGCCACGTCCACAAAGACATCGGTTTTATACACATCGGGATACAGTTCCCGAAGATTGATCTTCTGCATTATGTACCTCCATTTCGATTCACGGGTTGACGGGTGAACCGAAATGAAGGCGGTGAGCGACGCCTTTCGGGGAAATTCCCGAAAAAACGACAAGCAAAAGCGCCAGCATCCGAAGAACGGCGGCTGGCGCTGCTAAAAAAGGACTTATGACACTTATAGACCAGCCACGATAGTGCCTGTTCATAAGCAGATGGAGGCCGATTGACGGTCAGGCTTTTTTTGACATGTAAATTCCTGCCGAATTATGTCGAAGCGGTCTTTGCTTCACGGCGGCTCCCTCCTAAAGCCGCCGTGTCAGCGTGTAGTCGTCACTCCTTTGTCGAGGGCATAAGGAACGGCGGCCTTGATGTTACTCAAAACCGCCGCAGTACCCGGAAAATCCATTTTGGGCGCACAAAGCTGCCTGCCCTGCAACGGTTTTTTTCTTTCCCCGTCTTGCGGGGCAGGATCGCTTGGCATATTCAGTTTAGTCTTGCTCCTGTGCAGCTGCCTCCTTCAGCCGCAAAAAGCTCTCGTCGCTAATGATGTGTTCAATCCGGCAGGCGTCGGCCTCCGCAGTTTTGGGGTCAACACCTGCGGCAATAAGCTGCTCGGTAAAGAAACAATGTCTCTCATAGATTTTTTCGGCAACCTCGCGGCCCACATCGGTCAGATGGAGAAAGTGATCTTCGTCCATCGTGAGAAAGCCGCCGTCCCGCAAGGTAGCCACTGCATGGCACACGCTGGGCTTTGACACCTCCATGTGCCGGGCCACATCTACGGAGCGTACCATACCGAGTTTCTTTTGGAGAACAAGGATGGTTTCCAGGTAGTCCTCCCCGGACGCATGAAGTTTCATTAAGACCTCCCTTACTCTATCCGCCAGCCTTCGGCTTGTTCACGGATTTGGATGAACTTTTTATAAGTCCCTTCCTGTTGCAGCAGTTCCCTATGTGTACCTCTCTGGGCCACCGTCCCGCCATCAATCACAAGGATTTGGTCGGCGTTTTCAATCGTAGCCAGGCGATGGGCAATCGTAATAATGGTTTTGCCATGTGTCAGGGCAGAAATAGCTTCTTGGATCAAATGCTCATTCTCAGGGTCAATGCTTGCTGTTGCCTCATCCAAGATAACAATGGGAGCATCCTTTAGCATCGCCCTGGCGATAGAAATTCTTTGCTTTTCACCGCCGGAAAGCGAAGAACCCCCTTCACCGATCACCGTGTCATAACCGTCTGGCAAAGCCATTATGAAGTCATGGCAGCGGGCCGCTTTTGCGGCGGCGACAATCTGCTCATCCGTAGCGTCTGGGCTGCCGAATTTAATGTTATTCTTGATGGTATCCCGGAACAAATAGACATTCTGAAAAACCATGCTGATATTTTTGAGCAGACTATCGCAGGTAAATCTTCGAATATCCGTTCCGCCAATGGTAATCATTCCGCTGTTAACATCGTAAAAACGGGCAATCAGGTTACACAGTGTAGATTTTCCACTGCCAGATGGCCCCACGATGGCCGTTGTTCTATTCTGCGGAATTTTGAAGTTCAGGTCATGCAGAACAATCCGGCTGTCATATCCGAAAGAAACATCCCTAAACTCAATATCATAGGATACCGGTTTTATGTCGGTGCCGTCCCGGTCGATATAGTTTACATTCTCCAACGCTTCCAGCTTATTCATGGCAGAGTCCACAACTCCAAGCATATGGGCCGCGTCATTGATATTCTCCACGCTGCCGAACATCACAAAAGAGAACAGGACAAACATCAGGAAGAACGCCATACTCATTTGTCCCTGCAATGCCTGCCATGCACAAATAAAGACAATTCCCATCGAAGCCAGTTTCAAGGCAAACAAATGCAGACAGTTAAAGGGAGTAAAGCCTTTTTCTACCTTGATATGAATATCTTTCAGGTCTTTACTGGCATTACGAAAGTTCTCGATAGAGGCTCCTTCCTGTCCAAAAGACTTTACAATGGAAAGCCCCCGGATGTATTCAATCGCTGCGCCGGACATATCCTCCATTGCTTTATGGGTTGTTGCAGCGGTTTTTTCACTGTGTCTGCTGATCCCCTGCAAAGCCAGCGCCGAAAGAGCAACGCCGACAATGGAAATAACCGCAGCAACGGGGCTGAAGAAGAGCAGGCATAAAACGATGGCAATAAACTTTGCGTATCCATTGATGATGACATCCACCATTTTCATACCCTGTAATTCCAAAGTAGACAATTCCGTGGTAACACCTGCCAGAATGTCACCCACACTGTTCTGCGAAAAGTACCCAAGGGGAACCCGTTTCAGTACATCGCCCAGATGAATACGCTGTCCGGCGGCCACTTCATATCCAATGCTTTCCTGCAATACTGCCCGGAGATAAGAAAGCAGGAAGTTCAGTGCAATCGAGCCAATAATGATCCCCAGCATTTGCCAGATTAAAACAGTATCAATCGCAGTATTCGTCCAGTATGCCTGGATTGCTTTATCCAGTGCGAATGCGGCTGCCATTGTAGGAATAGCAGTAGACAAACTGCTGAAAAAGGAACACACAGAACCAAGATAGAGGCGGCCTTTATATTTACCAGCCCATCGGATAATGCGTTTCATTGACTTAAACATTGACACCCACCTCCTTTTTCTCGCCCACAGACCAGTTCTTTGCACCAATATGTGCCTGCCACATATCCGCATAAAGCGGGCAGCGTTCCAGGAGTTCCTCCTGCTTTCCGCAATCAACAATCTGTCCTTTCTTCAAAACGACAATCTGATCTGCGTTTTGAATGGTAGACAGACGGTGTGCAATCACCAGCAGGGTTTTTCCTTTGGAAAGGGCCATGATGGATTTCTGGATTTTATCTTCATTCTGCGGGTCAGTGAAGGCAGTTGCCTCGTCCAAAATCACAATAGGCGCATTTTTCAGGATTGCTCTCGCAATAGCAATTCGTTGCTTTTCTCCGCCGGAGAGCCGCTTGCCAGCGTCACCGGCCGGGGTATCATATCCTTTTTCCAGTCGAACAATGAAATCATCACAGCAGGCCGCTTTTGCGGCGGCATATACTTCCTCATCCGTAGCATTTGGATTACCCAGGCGGATGTTCTCTTTGAGAGAGCAGTTGAACAGGAAATTGTCCTGTGTCACGAAACTGACCAATTCGGAAAGCTGCCGGATGGAAAGTTCCTTGATATTCGTGCCGCCGATGGAGATGCTGCCGCCGGTCACATCCCAAAACCGGGCAATCAGCCGGGCAACGGTGGACTTGCCCCCGCCGGATGGTCCAACCAGGGCTGTAAAACTTCCCTGCGGCATTTTCAGGCTGATGTCATGCAACACTTCGTTTTGCCCGGTGCCATCATAGGAGAAAGACACATCCTGTAAAACAATATCTGTGTGCCTGATCGGAACAGTTTTACCAGAGTCCAGCAATACAGGCAGGTTCAGAAGTTCATTTGCAGCTTCTACTGCATACTCCATTGACTTTGCCTCGTTGATAAAAGTAGTAGCTTTCATCAGCGGGCCGACAATACTCAGCGAGAGAATAATTCCCATCGCCAATTCAGCAGGCGTGATACTCCCGCTCTGCGTCAACAGCAAACCGATGGGAAGTACCCCCAACAGGGTGGTGGGCATAATCGCCATCATCAGGTTCATTGTTTTCCAGGTACTCTTGAACCATGCCAGAGTAAAATCCTTAAAGGACTTTACCGCTCCTACAAACTTTTCATAGGAACTGGTGCTTTGATTGAACGCCTTAACAACCTCAATGCCTTCCACATACTCAATAATGACATTGTTTACATGATTGTTTGCCTCCATATAAGCTGCGTACTGGCTGTTATAGTTCCGCATGAGAAAGAACATGGGGATCATGGCCAGAACCGGGGCAATCAGGACTGCAAGGCCCAAACGCCAGTCAATCGCCAGCATCCAGATAAAAATGGCAATCGGAAGGAGCAGGTTCGATGTCAGTTCCGGGATCATGTGGGCCAGAGGCGGCTCCAAATCCTCCACCTTGTCCATGATAATATTCTTCAAGTAACCGATCCTTCGTCCCATTACTTCGCCAAGGGGCGCTCTCATCAGGCGGTTTGCAATTTTCAGGCGGATGCCTTCCAGTATCGTGTAAGCGGAGATATGTGCCAAAATTGTGGAAATGCCAAAGCAGATGACACGGATCAGGTATCCGCCTACTCCTACCAGACACCAGAGCATGATGTTGTTCAAAGTAGCGGTCCGGTTAATGAACAGGAGCAGGATTTCATACACCGCCCAAAACGGAACAAAGCCTCCGGCAACACTTAAAATGGCACACAAAACCGAGAGGGTCATTTTTCCTTTGCAGGGACCTGCAAAAGAGAAAAGCGTTTTGACCCAATGCTCTTTTTGCTGCTTCATATCAATTCACCTCTCTCGATCAATTTAGCCAGCAAAGAAAAAAGGATGGTTAATCCTCGCTAACCATCCTTAATGCTATCATATTTCAATTTTTCTTTCCGCTCCACACGGCCTTTTTTGTTCCAATCAGATAATTGATTTTCGATATTCCAACGGCGTTTTCCCCATTGTCTGATGAAATGCGGATGCGAATTTGCTGGGACTGTCATATCCCACAAGTCCCGCAATCTCCGCCACCTTCAGCGACTTATCTGATTTCAGTAAAGAGGCAGCATAGTTCATACGATAGTTTCTCATGTATGTAAAAATCGGGCTGCCATATACCGATTTGAAACAGTTTTTCATGGGGGTCAGGGCAATATCAAACCGCGCGGAGAGTTCTTCCAGAGTATAGTTTTTTGTCAAATCCTGCGTCAGAAGTGCCTGGATCGCTTTGATTTTCTCAACCTGGCCTTTATAAAAATAGGGGCGTTCTTCTGTATGGCCTGAAAGTTCCAGCGCATCCAGATACAGCAGCAGCTCCAATACTTTGATCTTGAAATAGTCCTTTTTGATTTTGACCGGCACATTGTAGAGTTCGGAAAAAATATGCTCAATGGCCGGTTCTCCTGGAATGACATAGGGTGTACGGTCGCTGCAATACTTTTTTTGCAATTCATAAAGATCCACAGAAAAGCCTTTCATAGAGGCCGGGATTTCCTTTGCCGCAGTCTCCATCTGAAAGCCAATGGAAATACCGTGGTAGTGAGAAAGTGGAAATTCCACCTTGCCGGAATGATGGATGCGGCGATCCACCCGAAGATCGCCAGCCTCTAAATAGCTAAAGGCATTTTGACCGACTTCCTGCTCAATGCGCCCTTCCCGGCAGTGGTCGATACAAAGCAGGTCCATATCTGTCTGGAAACCCGAAACGCACTCCTTCATGTGGAAATCATTATACATGAGAAACACACCGGGAAAAACATGATAGAGCGTCATCATGCCTTCACCGGAGTTATCACTTAAACGCATAACCTTACAATCATCGGACTCGACCAGGTTTTGAACATTCGGGCCGCAGTACATTTCCTGGAATAATTCCGGCATAGACGCTACCTCCTTTCTTTGGAGCATCCCTCCATATCAAATATTTTATCACAAGTCCGGCCCAAAAACTCAAAATCATGGGAAACAATGATGATAACTTTATTTTCATCATTCAACTTGCGGATCATATTGCTTACTTCCAGCATACGATGATAGTCCAGCCCACTGGTAGGCTCGTCAAAGACAAGCACATCCTTGTCGGAGAGAATAGCGGTTGCCACCGCAAGGCGCTGTTTCTGTCCTCCTGACAGGGCCATCGGATGACGGTCTTTGAAATCCAGCAAATCAAAAGACCTGAGAATTTCTTCAATCCGCTCCGGCGGACAATCCGGCTGCGCCAGTTCACATTCGTTCCATACGCTGTCTGAAAAAAGCTGATGGTTCACATCCTGCATCACGCAGAAGCTGGCCTTATTACGCTGTTTTGCTTTCAGTGTTTGTCCGTCCAGCCGGACCGTTCCATTCACTTCTTTCAAAAGCCCGCACAGGCAGCGTGTCATCGTCGTTTTTCCTGCGCCGTTATGACCGACAATCCCCAACACTTCACCCCGTTTTGCAGAAAAGCCGAGGCCGCTGAATACCGGCTGCTTATCAAAGGCACAGGAAAGATTTTCTACGGATAAGCCTTCCTGCGCTCCTGGCGGATCGGCGGGAGGTAACTCCAGTACAGGATGGACAAGACTTCTAAGCCCCATACTGATACGCTGCTCATCTGAAAGATTACGAAACTCATCCCCGGAAAATATCTGAACGATTTTCCCCTTTTGAATGAAGATCGCCCGGTCAATCAGGTCCATCAGAAAATATAGACGGTGTTCGGCAATAACAACCGTCCGTCCTTCTTTTTTGATCTGAATAATCTGCTGGCGTAAAGTGTCAATCGCGTCGGCATCCAGATTTGCTGTCGGCTCGTCCAGCACAAAAACGGACGGGTTCATGGCATATACAGAGGCAAACGCAAGACTTTGTTTTTCCCCTCCAGACATGGAAAAAATGTTTCTTCCCAAAAGCGATTTAATTTTTAAGGCGGAAACAGTGGCGTCATATCGCTCTTTGATTTTACTTGGTTCGACACCCGCATTTTCCAGGCCAAAAGTGATCTCGCTGTCCGAGTCAATATTGAAAAACTGAGATTTCGGATTTTGGAACACAGAGCCAACCTGCTCTGCCAGCCGATACATTTCTGTTTTCGGTACTTCCATACCGTTTACAATCGTTGTACCGGATAAAGTGCCGCCCTCGACAAAATGAGGAATTAAGCCGTTAATCAGTTTTGTCACTGTTGTTTTGCCACAGCCCGACTCCCCCGTAAGGACAACACATTCTCCCTGTTGGATATTTAGGTCAATATGGGAAAGCGTTCCCTGCTCTTTCTCATATTCAAACGATACATCCTGAATTTGGATCACATGGAACACCTCCTTAACCTACTGTAATTGAAATCACACAAAAAATCAAACCTGCTGCCAGACACAAAAAGTCCTGCACACCGAACTTCATTTCAATCATGCTGGTCTTTGGCGCAGGATTTTCAATGCCCCGCGTAACAGCGGCTGCGGACAATTCTTCCGCTGTCGTTGTTGCAGAGATCATGGTCGGCACCAATAAGCACTCAATTTTTTGTACCCCATGAATATTACGGAGCTTCATAGCATCCCGGATATAGCTGGTTTCTTCTTTCAAGGCCGGAAAATACCGGACGGTTACAGACAAAGGAATAATCAGTCCCTGCGGGATATGCCATTTCCGAAGGGCAACCATCAATTCCCGGACGGGCGTTTTCTGTAAAACCATCGTACCGACAATCAAACAAGGGAAAATCTTTCTTGCATACGATACGATGATCGTGAAGCTGCTGGCTAAAATTTTTGGCCCGTTTGGGAATACATAGTATTGCAGCGCCAGACAAATCCCAAATGCGATTGCCAGTTTGCCTGCGGATTTTTGGCACCCGCAAGCAACGATCAGCAGGAGCAGAAAAACAACCCATGTAATTTCAACCCATACGGAGTGCTGGGTAAAGGCCACAATATTTGCCAGCACCAATAAAAGCAATTCCGTCCGTGGATCGAACCTTAATGTATGTTTTTTGCCCGCCCCATTCATCACACAATTCCTGCCTTTACAAAGTGCTTTTTGAACAAACCTCTGGCAATAAATGCACCGATGATACCACCGATTATTGGAGCAACAAACAGAACGATTAACATTGCATTGGACGACAGAGCTTCAACTGCCGCAACATAATCAGCGGGCATTCCCTGTTCTGTAATCTGCGCCAGGAAATCGGCCTTAAACAACCAGATGGGAAGGGGAGAACCAACCATTCCCAGCGAAAAAATCACATAGGCAATCGAATTTCCCTTGAAGCTGTTATACTTAGTCACAGCTCGGACAACTTCGGCCAAAATACAGGTAGAAGCCATCGAGATCAGAATTACCAGGGTAAATTGTCCAGTGACAAAATAGATAAGAGCAGTGATAAGCCCCATCAGGAAAACTGCACCCAGTTTTTGAACCTTTGCGACCATCAGCATAAAAGGAATGCCTGCAAACACAGCAATGAAGCCGGGCATCAGCATCCAAAGAACAGGGTGAATCCCTCCCAGAAGCATGAAGGCAAAGTTGATGACAAAGTAGATTGCGGAAAAGATACCGATTGTAATGAGGTCTTTTCCTTTCAGTTTTTTGTCCGTACTCACTTCAGACATTGAACATTCCTCCTTTTAGTTAGGTTTTGCTAACCCATAGGCTTTTTGAAAGCGCCCTTCGGCGCTTACAGTAACCATCATAGCAGACCTGAAAAGTCTTTTCCGCTCCAATCGGCCTTTTTTGCACCAAGAGGACTTTTAATTCTTTTGGTTGACTATTCAAAGTTGAGCTACAAAAGGAGCGATGTTTCTTTTTTGGATTGAATTATAAAATGAACCTAAAGCGCATATCACATCATTCCCAGCACATCCTATGAACAATAGAATGTAATAGGGTGATGTGATATGCCGAATGTAAAAGATTGCCCTGGATTTGAAACCTTCGGAGCAGATGTTCAGCAGGCGCGTGAAGCTGTAAAAATGTCCCGCCGGGAGCTGGCCGAAAAGATCAGTATCGACCCGCGCTATCTTGCCAATATCGAGCTGTGCGGCACAATTCCAAGCGTGCCGGTTGTGATGCAGCTCATCCGTATTTGCAAGCTGCCCGCAGAACGCTACTTCACCCCGGAGCTGCTTCGGGAGGACAGTGAGCAACGCCAGCGGACAAGCCACAAATTACAGCTTTGCCCGGAGAAGTATCTGCCCATTGTGGAAGGTGTCATTGACGGAGCCATCAAATTGAAAGATGCGGATGATGAGAAGGAGGATGTGTAAGCGTCCTCTTTTCTCATTTGAAGAAATACCGCCCGAAAGGGCATAAATACGGGGTACGAGAAACCGGCAAGCAATTCCTCTGGCTATCCATTTAGCCAGAGGATGCTTGTTGGTGCACACCCCAAACCCCATTTGAACGCAGAAGTCCCTTCTGCGGCTGCGCGTTCTACGAACGCTTTGTAAAATTATGACCACAGCCTGCTCAACGCTGGCTGTGGTCTTTTTCACGCCCGGCCTCGGGCGCTTCCATGTTCAGCACCCGGTCCACGTTGGCCTTGACGGTCAAAAGCTCCCGCATCTCATCCCGGGCGCGGCGGTATTCTGGGTACAATTTTTTCTTCTGGCTCAGTATCTCCGCATATGCAGCGTTCAGGTCCTTCACCTTGGGCAGCTTCTTCAGGCCCAGCTTATCGAAAGCATCTTTAGCCGCCTTATGCAGGGCGATCTCCTCCCGGTGAGCTTCCAGAAACTTTTTGCTGTATCCCGCCTTGCGGTAGGCCACATAGGTATCTCGGGTCTTGGCGTAGTTGATAATCTGCGTCCGCAGGGTGCCGATCTCCTCCATCCGCTTTTCCGCTGACTTGATCTGCGCCCGCAAATCGTTGTGCCTTTCAGCCGCAGTAGCAGCCTTTGACGCAAGAGCGGCGTAGTCCAGCAGGTCATGCTCTGAAAGATAGGCCATGGTCTGGGCCATCTGCTTGAGGTTGAACACCTTGGCCCAGCGCTCATAACCTTTGCCCTTGCCCGCCTGGAGCTTGGCCTGAATGTCCACCAACAGGTTGACCTTGGGCGCTGCAGGAGCGGCAGCCGGCACTTTGCGGGGCGTGTGCTCTCTGTTCCCGGCCAGAACGGCGGTCAAATCCTCCTGTGTGTAGCCCTTACCCAGACTGCGCAGCCGGACCGGCTTTTTCCAGCCAGGCGCGCAAAGCGTGATGTGCTTGCCCCGGCGTTCCACGATGCAGCCGGACTTTTTCAGTTCCGCCAGCAGAGTGTCCAGGTCGGTGGGCTTTTGCTCCAGCGCCCGATCGATGGCAAGGCGCAGCGTCTCCCGGTGGGAGGGCTTGGCGGCATCGCCCAGCCACTTGTTGTAGCTCTTGCTGTGAGGTTTTGGATTTTCCACAATGGAGTAGCCGTTTTCGATGCAGATGGTATCGCTCAGCCGCCGCACCGCCCGGCTGCTGCCCAGAAAATTGCGGAACTTGCGGTCGCAGTCCAGATTGACCGCATTCCAAATAATATGGTTATGGACGTGCGCCTTGTCGATGTGGGTGCAAACGATGAAGGCGTGATTGCCTTTTGTGAAGCGCCGCGCCAGCTCCTGCCCCAGGCGGTTGGCCTCCTCCGGCGTGATTTCCCCCGGCACAAAGGACTGCCGCAGGTGATAAGCGATGATGTCATCCTTCCCGCGCACCCTACCGGTGGCAGCAATGTACTGCCGCTTGGCCAACAGAAACTCGGCATCTGCAATTTCGCCGTTGCACTGGTAGCTGGTCACGAGCCGCCCTTCATCGGTCTTTGCCGGGTTCTTCACATAGTTGATACTATCCTGAATGGCCCGCCGTACCGACCGGCCCTTGCCGGTGTGCAGCGGCATGATACTTGTGGTTGCCATTATATCCTCCTAAAACAAAAAGAGCGGCCTGCTCGCGCAGGCCGCCGTTGTTATTCCAGTTCATCTGATGTATCTTCATCAAAGGCATCTTCCAGAAAGTCCAGCTCATCCTCCCAATCCTCCTCGTATACAAATCGCTCTCTGGGCGGGAAGCGCATTTCATATATATGCTGCGCCAGCGCCCGCACCTCCGGCCGCCGGTCTTTGGTCCGGTTGCGCAGCCAGGCCAGCTGCTCTTTGGACAACCGCCACGGCAGATTCAGCAGCCGGTTGACGGTCATCATCTCTGCCTTCTTTTCGGGAGGCAGGGAAGCACAGGCTTTGCAGATATGCGCCGCATGGCCCCGACCGCTGAACTTTTCATTTGCCTTGTATTCACCACATACCTTGCAGTAATGACCGCGTTTTTTCTTCATGGTTTAACCATAGATCCTTTCCTGAATGAAATACCGCACTCCTTGCACCCTGCCCAGCAGCCAAAGGGCAGCCGCCGGCAGCCCGAAGGGGCTGGCCAGAAACGCCAGCACCAGGTAGATGATAAAACCTTCCACCGATGCAGAGAGCAGCAGAATCGCCAGCGCCAAAAGAGAAAGTACCGCGCTGGCCAGGCCCAGCACCACGCTGGACACGCACACCAGCCAGGTAAAAAACCAGACGAACAGGGCCAAAACAAGGCTCACCGGAGCAAAAAGAAGCTTCAGCATGAACCTGAGTAAAAAGATCACCGTTCTTCCTCCTTTTTGCGCTCCGCCCAATAGTGGTCGCGGATCGTTTGAATGATTGCCTCATCGGATTCGTTCAGCTCCCTGTTTCCTTTTGTAAGGCTAACTTCCTCGTATCCGATGCAGTCAATCAGCAACAGGTCAAACAATTCTTCCGGTGTCCGGCAAAGGACCCCATCCACACAATCGCGATCTTCTCCGTTCCAGGAGACGCGAACATAGCCTCGGCGGCAGGGGAGGACTTCTTCCTCCAGGTCTTTTGACAAATAGTCTCCGAAAATGGCCAATACTGCTTGAAATGTCAACACGGTCATCACCTCCGCTTTACCCTTATTATCCCTGCTTTTTAAACAGAATGCAAGGATGTCACAAATAAAAAGCGGGAGGCCAGCCAACGCCAGACCTCCCGCCACATTACGAAAGAGATGCCAACCGGGTCAGTATCTGGCCAATGGCCTCCCAAAGTTCGCTCTGTCTCTTGATAATATCCTCCAGGTCCGCCTCGTAAACCCGCCCGGTAGTGTTGACCCGGCGCACCAGCTGGTTGAGGTTGCTGCTGTGCCGGCGCAGCAGAGAGAGCAGCTCTTTCAGTTCCGGCAGATCCAGCCGGACAGCATATCCATCCAACGCCATTTTCCGCAGATAGGCTTCCCGGTTCAAGATGCCAAGCTGTTCCATCTTGCCTTCAATCGCCGCCAGTTCTTCCTCCGAAACGCGGAAATTGAGCTGAACGCTGCGCTTTCGCCGGGGCGGCGTCACCGCTCCGGCTCCTTCTTTTTGGGCGCAGCCTGCACGGGCGGTTTTTTCTCCGCCTTTTCCTGCGCCTGCTTGAGCTGCTCCCGGACAGAGGCGCGGGGCTGACGTTCTACCTCCCGCCGCGCCAGCAGTTGGATGTCCTTCTCATCCACCGCCACCAGCTCCTGAAAATCCAACCCTTCCAGTTCGTTTTCGATCAGCTCCTGCAACGAGCTGTACTGCCGGGTGTCCAGCGGCTTGCCGTCCAACTCCCGCTCGATCTTGTAACCTTCAAGATCCACATGGATTTGCAACGGGATATCCTCATCGCCCACGGTGGTGTAAGCGATGTTTACCCTGCTCAAGTCGCTGAAATCCGCCTGCGAAGCGTATTCGTAGGCGCAGAACTCGTCGATCAGAGTTTTGGCGCGCTCCAGTTGGTCAGTTTGCAGAGCGTTGGCCCGGCTCTCGATGCAGCTCCAAATCTCCTCCATGTGGTTGCTTTCCAGCTTGTCAAATTCTGCATAAACGTCCGCCAGCGGTGAGGGCGAGGTCAGCAGTGCCGCTGCCTGGGCATCGGTCAGGTCGTTGTACTCCAGCGAAAGCAGAATGTCCTCCCGCATGACATACTCATAGGCGTGGTTCAAAATCTCCTCCGGCGGCTGGGTCAACAGCCAGTCTCGGAACTGCTCCTGTTCCGCAAACATCTGCTTGTAAAGGGTGGTGTTCCACTGTTCATTGGTCATCTTTCAGCCTCCTTTTTATGCTGCTTATTCGGTACAAATTTCTCAGCTGCGGCAGTTTTCAGCCCGGCCAGCACCGAGGGCCGGCGTCCGCCTTGTTCAGTCTCCAGTTCTTCTCGCTCCGGCTCGGGGCGACCCTCCATGTTCAGCAGAGTGTCCAGTTCGGCCAGGCGGGCGGATTTTTCGGCCAGTTCTGCTTCTTTGGGGAAAGGTTTTTCCACTTCCACTTGTGCCGCGTCCCGCTGCTGGTACAAAGTTTGCAGCTGATTCTCGGCGCGGGCGATGCGGTCGGGGAAGCTGTCCAGCGCGTTATCCAGACGGGTCAGGTTGCCGCGGGCATCGGTGCCGAGGGGGACAAAGTGACTGGTCGCGCCCCGCAGCACGGCCTGGTACTCGTTGCGGAAGGTATCAAAGCGCAGGTCGAGGCCAAAGCCGCGGTAGCTGCCCAGCGTCACCGTCTCGGCGGTAGGCATTTCCTTGCAAGCCAGAAGCAACCGCTCACCAGCGGCCAATTTGTCCTCAAAGTGCATCCCTTTCACGGTCATGCCGCAGAAACCGTCCTTCACCTGGGGGTTGGCCTCTGCCGTTTTGGCGTCCTGTTGCAGGGCGGCGATTTCCACCTTCTGCCGCTGGATGCTGGCGGGAAACTCTTTGAGCAGCTTATCCTCCAGCCGATACTTCTGGCTCTGGTGGTCGGCTTTCAAAACCTTCAGCTTTGCTACCTCCACATCCAGATTCATCTTTTCCTTGATGAGCGGATTGCCGGCGCACAGCGCCTTGACCTCGGCGTAGCTGAGGACCTGCTCGTCCACGTCCTCGCAGGAACGAACAGGCGATTTTGAAGTCATGATTTGGCCGATGAAACGCTGTTTATTCTCAAGGGTCTGGAACAAGTACGCATCGAATGTTCCTTCCGTGACGTAATTGTAAATCTGCACCGTTTTGTTCCGATTGCCCTGCCGGATGATGCGGCCGTTGCGCTGGGTCATGTCCGAGGGTTTCCAGCCTACGTCCAGGTGATGAACGGCAACAAGACGGTCCTGCACGTTGGTGCCCGCCCCCATTTTTGCCGTACTGCCAAGCAAAATGCGCACCTGTCCGGTGCGCACCTTGGAGAACAATTCCTTCTTCTTGGCCTCGGTGTCGGCGGTGTGGATGAAGGCCACCTCGGTTTCCGGCACGCCTGCCGCCAGCAGTTTTTTCTTCACATCATCGTAGACATTGAACTGCCCGTCGCCCTTGGGCGTGGACAAATCGCAGAACAAAAGCTGGGTCAGTCTGTCCTCTTTGCCTTCCTCCCAGATGCGCAGCACGTTGGATACACAGGCGTTCAGCTTGCTGTTCGGATCGTCGGGCAGCAACGGATTCATGAGGCGCTGGTCGAGGCCGATCTTCCGCCCATCATTTGTGACGCACAACATATTGTCCTCGGAAGCATCCACCATCCCGGCGTTGATCTTGCCCGCCCGCTCCGAAAGAGACTGCACCATTTCTTTTTGAATTTCTGACGGTTTCACAAGCACTGTTTCAAATTTGGCCTCCGGCACCGGCAGATGGAGCTGGTCACTGGTCTTAATGTCCGCTACCTCTTTGAACATAGTCATGAGTTCCGGCAGGTTGAAAAACTTGGCAAAGCGGGTCCGCGCCCGGTAGCCGGTGCCCTCAGGGGCAAGCTCAATGGAGGTGGTCGTTTCTCCAAAGGTGGACGCCCAGCAGTCAAAATGCGTCAGTCCCTTTTGTTGCAACGTGCCGTACTGCAAATAACGCATGACCGTAAACAATTCGGTCATTGAATTGCTCACAGGCGTACCCGTAGCGAATACCACGCCCCGGCCTCCGGTCAGCTCATCCATATAGCGGCACTTGCCAAACATATCGCTGGACTTTTGGGCCTCAGACGTGGACAAACCGGCGACGTTGCGCATTTTTGTTACAAGAAAAAGGTTCTTAAAGCTGTGCGACTCGTCCACAAACAACCTGTCTACGCCCAATTCTTCAAAGGTGACCACATCGTCCTTGCGCTCGGTGGCCCGCAGTTTTTCGAGTTTCATTTCCAACTGCTTGCGGCTTTTCTCCATCTGCTTGATGGTAAACTTCTCCCCGGACGAATGTTTCAGCTCGGCGATGCCGCTCTGGATCTCGTCGATCTGCTCCTGGATGATGCGCTCCTGCCGCTCAAAGGAAAGGGGGATTTTCTCAAACTGACTGTGGCCGATGATGACCGCATCGTAATCCCCAGTGGCGATGCGGGCGCAGAACTTCTTGCGGTTGGCTGTCTCAAAGTCCTTCTTGCTTGCCACCAAGAGCTTGGCGCTGGGATAGAGGTGCAAAAACTCCTGCGCCCACTGAAGGGTCAGGTGATTTGGAACCACGAAAAGAGACTTCTGGCACAGGCCCAGCCGCTTGGCTTCCATGGCGGAGGCCGCCATCTCGAAGGTCTTGCCCGCGCCCACCTCGTGGGCCAGCAGGGTGTTGCCGCCGTAGAGCACATGGGCAATGGCGTTCCGCTGATGCTCCCGCAGGGTGATCTCCGGGTTCATGCCCACAAAATGGATGTGGCTGCCGTCGTATTCCCGGGGCCGGGTGGAGTTGAACAGCTCGTTGTACTGTTTAACCAAACTTTCACGCCGCTGTGGGTCTTGCCAAATCCAGTTTGCAAAGGCATCCTTGACGGCCTGCTGCTTTTGCCCGGCCAGCATGGTCTCCTTTTTGTTCAACACCCGCTTGGGTTTGCCGCTGTCATCCTCCACGGTGTCATAGACCCGCGCATCCCGGAGGTTGAGGGTGTCCTCCAGAATCTTGTAGGCGCTGGCCCGCGTGGTGCCGAAGGTCTCGTAGGCCATGACATCGTTGTGGCCCGTTTTGGTCTTGCCCTCGATGCGCCACTCTGCGGTGGACGAAGAAAATTTCACCTGAATTGCATACCGCATATAAAAAGGTATGCGAAAGGTTTCAGCCATAAATTTCTGGATGATGTCGGGACTGATCCAGGTCGCCCCCAGCCGCACATCGATCTCGGATGCTTCCAGCTCTTTGGGCTGAGCTTTGGTCAGGGCCTCCACGTTGACGGCAAAAGTCGGGTCATTTGCAGCAGCCAGCCTGGCGATCTGCAATTTGTTGCGGACGTTGCCGGACAGGTACTCGTCAGCGGTTTGCCAGCCCGCTTCTGGGTCGCTCACATCTTCCGAAGGGTCTTTGAAAATCACGCCCCGCAGCTCGCCGGTGATGCGCTCGAAATCCTCGGGAGTTCCCAACAATTCGGCCATATAGGGCAGATCGACCTTGCCTTTTTCCCCGATGGACACCGCCAGCGCCTCGGCAGGGGTATCCACATGGGTGACGGCACGCTCAGGCCGGATGGTCCGTTTTGTGAACATATCCGCCTTGCTCTTGAGCTTGCCGTTTTCGTCCAGATTTTCGAGGGAACAGAGCAGATAATAGGAGGAATCGTCCTCAAAGAGCCGCCCATTTTTGCGGTCGTTCAGCAGGCCATATTTTGCAGTGAAGACATTGTAGGCGGCGTTCAGCTCAGCTTGTTTGGCCGAAATCTCTGCGTCCGGGTAGTCCTCCAACTGGTAAGAGATCAGCTCGTTGACGAGGCTCCGCAGCTCCACCATCCCCTTGACCCGTTCCTTCGCGTCGCCGCTCAGCTCCACCGACGTCATGACCGAGTTTTCGCGGTAGTAAACCTCGCCCTCCACCACCGTGTAAGAGAAGTTTTTGACGTTCGGGTCGGCGGGCAGGATGCGGGAAGCGTGCTCGTCCAACTCGGTGCCGGCCCTTTCGACGGTAACGTACCGGCCTTGAATCTTTGCAGTGGCCTCCTTGAGCTGTTCGGCCAGGTTGGCCCCCTCGATGGGATCAACTGTTACGTCCTCCCGGCCATACTGGGTGCTTTCGACAGAAAGCTCGCCCAGCACCATATCGGGGTGATCCACAAAATACTGGTTGACGGTAAAGCCCTCGGGCGTTTGGCCCACCTGTACCCACTCCGGTTCCCGGTCGATGGGCCGCTCCAGCTTCTGGAGAAATAAGATATCCGAGACGACCTCAGTCCCAGCGTTGGCCTTGAAGGCATTGCTGGGCAGCCGTACCGCGCCCAGTAGGTCGGCGCGCTGGGCCAGATATTTGCGAGTGGAGCTGTCCTTCGCGTCCATGGTAAAGCGACTGGTGACAAACGCCACCACGCCGCCCGGCCTTACCTGGTCGAGGGCTTTCGCAAAGAAATAGTTGTGGATGGAAAAGCCAAGGTTGTTGTAGGCTTTGTCGTTGACTTTGTAATTACCGAAGGGCACGTTGCCCACGGCGAGGTCGTAGAAATCTCGCTGGCTGGTGGTCTCGAAGCCTGCGACAGTAATGGTCGCTTCTGGGTAAAGCTGTCGGGCGATGCGTCCCGTGATGCTGTCCAGCTCGACGCCGTACAGGCGGCTGCCCTGCATTGACTCAGGCAGCATCCCGAAGAAGTTACCCACGCCGCAGGAGGGTTCCAGGATATTGCCGGTGGTGAACCCCATCTGCTCCACTGTGTCATAAATGGCCCGGATGACGGTGGGGCTGGTGTAGTGGGCGTTCAAGGTACTGGCCCGGGCGGCAGCGTACTCGTCCTCAGAGAGTAACCCTTTCAGCTCCTTATACTCCTTGGCCCAGCTGTCCTTGTCCGGGTCGAAAGCGTCCGCCAGGCCGCCCCAGCCGACGTACTGGGACAGGATTTCTTGTTCCTCCGGCGTGGAGCTGCGTCCCTCTGCCTCGATGGCCTGCAGGGTGCGGATGGCCTCGATGTTGCAGGCAAACTTCTGCTTGGGGCCGCCCTCACCCAGATGCTCGTCGGTAATGCGGAAGTTTCGGGCCGGTGGTACAGAAATTTCAGGTTGCTGCGGCTCAACATGGAGCCGTTCGACCTCCACATCGTAGGGCAGGTGTGTTTCCTCTGCCGGGTAAGCTGCCATCGGTTCCGTTGGAACGGCAGGCTGTGTGGTAAGTTGTGCTTTCCGATCTTCGATCTGCTCCCAAATGGCGTTGCGCTGCTCGCTACTCAAATTCAGATCTTCGGCCCATTGATAGTCCAGAGTTACCACTTCGAGGGCATCTGCATCGGCTGCGTGTTCAATGGATTTGCTCCAGTAGTCAAACTCCACCGCCTGGGCCAAAACAGCCTCCAGCTTTTCCAGCTCGGGTTGAGGCATCTTTTTCCAGATATCATCTTCCTCACGCTGGCCGCTCCGGATGGTAAAGCCTTCTCCGTCATCGTGCTGGGAGACGGTATAGACGAGCGTATCCGGCATACCGTTGATCTTGCAGGACAGGTGATACTCTTTCTCCCGGGACACCGCCGAGTAGCTGCTGCTTTCCAGACGGATGTCGGTTACATCTTCTGCCGTTAAGGTTTTCTGAAACTGGGCGGAAACAGTCTCCTTAGTTGCCTCAGCATCCGCCACCACCTGCCGAATAAAAGGGTCGCTATCCAGCTTTTCCGGATCTACAAGCTGGCCGTTCACAATGCCGCGCTCGGCCAGTTTTTCCCGCAGAATTTCGCCTTCCGTGGGAACCGTCTGCTCCGCCTCGTCCCGATATTGCCCCGTGGCGATCAGGACGTGAATGCGCTTTTCTACCTCCGGCCATTTCAGACGTTGCTCCTGTCCGTTGGGATAGGAACGCAGCTTGACGCCCCTGGCATCGTAGTCCAAAAAGCCGTTGCTGCCGTCCTGAAACGTCCAGCTGCAGCCACCGGTGCCGTATTCCTGTTTCAGGAATTCAACGCGCTCTTTCTGCGTGTGATTTTCAGCGTAGTAGGCCGCAATGCGCTGCTTGCCACGTTCAAACCCGCTGCCGGATGTCAGTGCCGCCCGCCAATCCGCCTCGGAAAAAGAAAAAGCGGAGACTTGTTCGGTCTCCGCTCGCCGGTCGATCTGTTCAATTTGCTCCGCCTCGGTGGCGAAGAAACTCAGCTGAAAATCAGCTCGTTCCGGATCACTTCCTCGGCCTGCATTTTCAGAGCGTTCATGTGCTGCACCCAGGCCATCTGCTGCGCCGCTTTGTCCGGGGCTGGGTTCTGTTTCAGCAGTTCCTCCATCTGCCGGTCCAAGCGGTCCTTCGCTGTCCGGTCGATCTCCGCCAGATGCGGGTACAGTTTCCCGCTCAGCAGCAGGTGATTGTAGAGAATCGGCCGGCTCTCCTTGAGAAACATCCGGCGCATCCGCCCGTACTTGCCCAAGGGCGTCTGCGGCTGGTTCAGTTCGATGTTCGGGACCAGATAATCCCCGTTCTGCGTGTACTGCAATGCTGTGCTGCTCATCCCAAAGTCTCCTTTCTTCTGCGATGTCGCGTTCCACCTGCCGGATCACCGCCGCGATCTGCAGCAGCACCTCGCGGCTGCTCTCGCTGACAGCGGTGCCCAGGGCGGCCACGGTGGCCGGCGTGTTGAACTCATAAATGTTTCGGAACGTCTCAGCTCCAAAGTGGTTTTCGGGGGCGTACCCACACCGGGACAGGAGGGCAAAGGTGGTACTGGCGGTGACGGCCCGCTTGAAGGCGAGCCCTCTGTTGAGTTCATCGTACTCCTCCAGCAGGGAATTTGCAAGGATGCCGCCGATCTCCTGCCCATGGTCGGCCCAGTAGGCGTCTGCAAGCGTTCCGGCCACATCCGCCAGCTGCTGGGGCAGGGTATCTGCGGCGGTGCCGTAGCGGCGCTCCAGCATGGCCTTTACCGGGATTCCATGCCGGTCCTCCAGCGTCCACAGCCAGGGGTCGCGGGAGTTTGCTCGCGTGCCGGTATCAGCTAGGTCGAACACATACCGCAAGCGCAGCCGGTCGCCCGCATCGTCCAGCAGGGCGATGCCCTTGGACCCGCGCCGGACATAGCGGTTCATGCGGTCGTTCCAGACGTCGTAGGATGCACAGGCGATGGCGTCGGGCCGCTGGGCGTAGATCATGAGCTGGTCAGGGTAAGGGTACTTGTACAGCCTGCCGGCTGTTGCCAAAAAGCCTGCCCAGCGCTCCCAGTTTCCGGTCAGACGGCGGGCGGTGTCCTCGGCGAGTTGCGCGTAGTAGAGTGTTTTTTCGGACATGAAGCCTCCTTCCTTTTATTCCCGGCCCCTTTCTTTGGGCTTGCGGGGTAGTTTGGCCGCAGCCTCTTTGGGCCGCGTTTCTTTCAGCTCTTTTAACACTGACTTTCGCAAGCTCGGCTTGAGGGGATGTTTCCAACGGCTGAAAGTCACATCCTTCGGCTCCATCGCGCCATGCTCGTAAACACGCACCCGATCAAAACCCAGGTCTTTCCGCATCTGCCGCAGGATGTCCATGACCTCGGGGCTTTGGTTGAGGGACGCCATCCGGGTATAATCGTCCACCAGATAGTTTTTGCCCTGCCGCACATGGAGCAGGTCGGCAGCGCTGGGCGGGTCCTCCCGCTGGACTCCAAAGGTCAGCCAGGCACCCGGCACTTCTTCGCTGTTGTAGGGTTCCGAACGCAGCTCTTGGAAACGGGCTGCGGCCTGTTCGTAGGTGTCGTAAAACTCGATGGGTGTGTAGGGCTTGCTTCCCGCTGCGCCGGTCCAGGTGGCGAGGTCGGGGATGATATAGCACTGCCATTTGCTGTCTTTTTCGTCTGCCATAGATTCTCCCTCTCAGATAAAATCCGGATACAGTTCCAGCGCGTCAAACTCGGCATCGGTCATGCCGGCCAGCTTGTCCAGGGTGCTGTCGGTCAGGTCCCGCAGCTCTGCCTCCGACCAGGTGAGATAGCTGCGCATCTCAGTTAAGACTTCGATCAGCCGCTCCCGATTGCCGGTATTGTAAAGGGCCATCAGGTTGATTTCCTCATAGGTGAAGTTTTTCATCGTACGTCCCTCTCTTTATGCTTCTTGGTTTTGGCCTTGGGTGCGGCCTCTTTGGCCTGCTTTATTTGTGCGGCCACCGACTTTTGGGGCCGGGCCGCCTCTTTCATCTGCTCCAAAAAGCCCGGCAGCTCCTTGAAGCCGATCCTGTCCACATAGAACGCCCCGGCCTGACCTTCGCGGTTCAGCACGACCACATCGCTGACCGAAAGGCTGTGCCCCCTAAAATCCGGCGGACACTTCAAATTGAACGTGAGGTACAGTTCTTCCAATGCCTCCGCGTTGCTCATGCCGTAAAAGTACGCCGGGGTGTTGGCAAAGTAAACGGCCTCGTAGTGGTCGAGGTTCGGTGCGCTGCCCATCTGTTCCAGACGGGCAAAAGATTCAAACCGCACATCTGTGGTTTCCGGCCCGTCTTTGAGCTGCAAAATCAGGTACACATCGCTCTCGGCGGCGAGAAAATGGTCCAGAACACCCTGCATCATCGTGCACCCCCGTTCTCAAATTCCAGGCTGAACTTGGCCCGACCATCGGCCTCGGTGGTCATCAGGACGGAGGCGTTGTAGGTCTTGCCGGTGCGCTGGCTCTTGCAGTCCTTGAGCCGGGCGCGGCCGTCCCGCAGAAGCTTATCCACCACCTGCCGAGTAGGGCGCTTCCCGAGGCGGTTAAAAAAGGCGTTATCCTTCCAGATCACAAAGCGGCACTCGCGGCTCGTGCAGAACCAGCCTTTTTCCCGCTCGGCCACCTCTGAGCCGCAGTGGGGACAAGTGCCCACTACTGGCGCACCGCTGGTGACCCTGGCGGGAGCATTGGGGACGTTGACGTACTGATTCACAAGCGTTTTCATCATAGATTCGATTTCCTCCATAAACTGTTCGGGCACATACTGGCCCTTCTCGATTTGTGTGAGCTTCGTTTCCCATTCAGCGGTCATAGCCGGAGATTTGAGCTGTTCGGGCATGGCCGCAATGAGGCCGCAGCCCTTTTCAGTGGGGATCAGGTGCTTGGTTTTACCGCTGCCCTCCCGGGCAAGAAAACCTTTCTGTACCAGCTTTTCGATGGTGGCCGCCCGGGTGGCGGGTGTCCCGATGCCCCGACGCTCGGCTTCTTCCGGCATGCGGCCCAGGCCGCCCTCTCTTGCCCCGTTGGGGCAATTCACCTTGGTTTCTGCGCCGGCAGATTCCATGGCCGCCAGCAGGGTGTCCTCAGTAAAATGTTTGGGTGGGGTGGTTCGGCCCTCTTTCAGCTGGGCGTCCCGAACGGGAAGCGTTTCCTTGTCCTGCGCTTCTGTCAGAATCTCCAAAGTTTCCTCGACCTTTTCGGCGGAATTGCCAAGGATAACCCGCTCCACAGCTTTCCAGCCCTCATCCAAAACCGTCTTGCCTTTGGCTGTGAAGGTCTGCCCGGCGCACTCGATCTGCACAGTGGTTTCAGCGTAGTGATACGGTTCGCCCACGGCGGCCAGTAACCGAGCGGCAATCAGACGCAGGATACTGGCCTCGCCAGCAGGCAAAGAAGAAAGGTCAGCCCCGGCCACGCTCTGCGTCGGCAGAATGGCGTGGTGGTCGCTGACCTTTTGGTTGTGGATGACCTGCTTTGCATGGACCGGAATAGCACCTCGGAAACCAAACGCTGCCGCCGTGTCCATCACCAGGCCGGGCAAGCCTGCTGCCATGTCCTCGGTGAGGTAGCGGCTGTCGGTACGGGGATAGGTGACGAGCTTTTTCTCGTAGAGCGTCTGGGTGTAGTCCAGGGTCTGCTGTGCCGAGAATCCCAACATCCGGTTGGCATCCCGCTGAAGTGTAGTCAGGTCGTAGAGGGCCGGCGGGCGCTCGGATTTCTCTTTGCACTCGCTCTTTTGCACAACGGCCTGGCTGCTTTTCCGGCATTCTGCCAGTAACTCCTCGGCCTGGGACTTGTCTTTGAATCGTTCGCTGGACGCCATGCAGTCCTCCATCTTGAGCAGTACCATATAAAAAGGTTCGGGGCGGAAGGAGGCAATCACCGCTTCCCGCTCCACCGTCATAGCAAGCGTCGGGGTCATGACCCGCCCCACGTTGAGAGTGACGCCGTGCAGGCATGAAAAAAGCCGGGTCGCGTTGATGCCGACCAACCAGTCGGCGCGCTCCCGGCAAAGGGCTGCTTTGTACAGCAAATCGTATTCAGTTGAGGGCTTGAGATTGGCAAAGCCCGCTCGGATGGCGGCATCCTCCATGCTGCTGATCCAGAGGCGGGAGACCGGCTTGCGGCAGTTACACTGGTGATAGACCAGGCGAAAGATCAGCTCGCCTTCCCGTCCGGCGTCGGTGGCGCAGACGATGCGGTCCACGTCGGCCCGATGCATGAGCTTGCACAAAACGTCAAACTGCCTTTTGGTGGAACTGCTCACAAGATACTGCCACCTCTCGGGCAGGATGGGCAGGTCGGCGCGGTCCCAGCGCTCCAAGCGCGGGTCGTATACACCAGGCGGGGCCAGTTCTACCAAGTGGCCCACGCACCAGCTGATAAGATAGCCGCCGCCTTCCAAATAGCCGTCGCGGCGGGCAGTGACGCCCAAGACCTTCGAGATGGTGCGGGCAACAGAGGGTTTCTCGGTGATGATCAGGTTATGCAAAGTATCGGCTCCTTTCTTCTTTGAGAATAAAAACAGCCCTGTGATTTTGCACAGAGCTGTGAGTAATTATTCGAGCTTTTCCCAAGGGTTAAGACCCATTTCTTCCCATGTCACGCCATAGGGAGCGCCGCCAGAAGCATAACCGGCGATAAAGAAGAATCGGTCATCTTGCCAATCAGGAAGATCGTTCAGGCGCTCTTGCTGTGCTTTCAGCTTTTTCTTCTTTGCCCGCCTCCTTGCACGCTTTATGGCAAGTTTTTCGGCTTCCGTCTTTTTTACTTTGGGCTTGGGAGGCTCCGGCAGGCCGTTCTTTTCGATTCGCTCCGCAAAATGAGCCTGCTTTTTCCGAAACACCGCCAGTAGATCTTCAAAGGAAGCCTTTGGAGCAGTGCCATGCAGTTTGGGATAAAGTTCCCGGCACATAGACTCCAGGCATTCTTCCGGGGGCATCTGCTGGTGTTCTTTGTAGTATTTGCAGACTGCTTCAAACATCCACCTGGATATTCTGGCTTTTTGTGTCTGTTTCAGCTTTTTATAGGGAATCTGGGGCCGCTGCGGCTTCTTGCAAGTTGATTTTTTCTCTGTATCGGATGTCATCGCATTTACTCCATCGCGGAAAGGATTTCTTTCACTCCCTCCACAAAGGGGTCCATATCCTGAAACAGGACCTCGACAATAATGCTCCAGTTGATGCCGTCATAGTCATGCACCAGCCGGTGGCGCAAACCTGCGACCATATTCCAAGGCTGTTCTGTATGCGCCTGCTTCAATTCATTGCTCAGCTGATATACCTGCTCGCCTATATTATAGAGCGGCGTTGTGACAGCCCACTGCGAGAACTCATCCTGCAACAATATTTCAGGTGTAATTCCGCGTTCTTCAATCTGTTCTTTTAGGCTGTCCCAAGTTGAAACGATCTTTTTAAGACGCTCTTTGTCTGATTTCTTCACGCGATACGCACCCCTTCCTCCATAACGGCATTGTAAAATGGAGTGCCTACATTTACTTCCCGAATCTCGAAGGCGTCCACTTCCTTATTGGTCAACTGGCGCAATTCCTCACCGAAGGCAAAAATATCAGCAGGGTGGAAGTCCTTGCCGCCAAAAACAACAACATCAATGTCCGAGTCGGCAGTGGCTTCGCCGCGGGCATAAGACCCGAACAACAGCGCATACTCCGCATGATATTTGTGCAGCAATGCACGGATCACAGCTTCCAGTTCCTTCATGGTCATAACATTCATCCCGACTGCCTCCTTCCTTATAAATAAGTATACCATGAAATCCATTGGAAGCAAACCGCCATTTTCATAATGGGGCGGCCCCCGCGGCCACCCCCATATATTTCTTTTATTCATGTCTTACTCCTCATACCCATCGTTGCCCTGATACACCCTGCGCTCAGCATCCTCGTCAGGTCCGCTCTCCGGTTCTTCCTCCGGCAGAACGATCTCCTCCTCGTCCTCACGGTAATCGGCATCAGGGTCAGGCTTGTTTTCCTCAGCCTCACGCTGCTTCTCCCGCATTTTGAGCCAGAAGTACGCGCCACCGCCGGCAATACCGGCCAGCACCAGAAGTACCAGCACAAATTTGCCTGCACCATCCTCTTTTTCCGGTTCAGGTTCCGGTTCGGGCATGGGTTCAGGTTCCGGGGCGGGAGCGGGTTCCGGTTCCGGTTCGGGGATGTCCTCCTCGTCCATCAGGACCAGCAGGTCGGCCTCGTCCACCATGTTGAGGAAGTGGGCCGTCTGGTCGCCGTCGGCGGCCCGGTCGATGATGAGGTAAAAATAGGCCCCCGACTTGCTCACCAGAGTAATGAACTGCTGGGCCGTCCCGTCCGAAAAAGTGGTCTGGTAATCGTCCACCACCGTCAGATTGCCCTCGGGGGTCAGGGGGCCGGCGTCCTGCTCAGTCACAGTGACCGGTTCTTCATCCTCCGTGTCGAAGATGGAGGTCACAGTGGTTTTCTCATCAGTTTCACCGCCGCTGTAAGCAAAGGCCGGGGTAGCCATGCAGCCCATCAGGAAAGTCAATGACACGGCCATACAGGTCAACTTATTCAAAATTTTTCTCACGGTTCCTCCTCGTTCATGTTGGCCCCGACGGCCGCCAGCGCGGCGGGGTTCGGGGTGGTGTGGGCGTTCTGCTGCAGCAGGGCGGCCAGCTGCTCCGGGGTGAGGTTTGCCACCCGCACCATCTCGGCTACCTCCACCTTTTCCGCCTCGGCGATGCGCCGTTCCAGCAGCTCGATGCGGTTGTTCAGCTGGATGCGCCGCTCCCTGGCCCGTGCCAGGTCGGCCCGCAGCTTGTCCAGTTTTTCGCTCATTGTGCACCTCCATTTCACTTGGGAATCCTGCCAAAACCCAGCAGGTGTTTCTCCCAATAACTTGAGTGGATGTTCGAGTATTTGATGGGGTCACCCGCCGAAATCATCATACCATCACCCACGTAAATGCCCACATGGCTCGCGCCGGGGGTGTCGTAGGTGCCCTCAAAGAACACCAAGTCGCCCGGCTTTGCCTCGTGCTCCGACACTTTGGCTGCCTGCTGCCACAGACCGTTGGCGGTGGTGCGGCCTACATCCCAGCTGGATTGATTCAGCACCCAGCAGACATACCCGGAGCAATCAAAGCCTGTCTCTGGCGACGAGCCGCCCCAGACATAGGGGGTGCCGAGATACTTCTCGGCTTCCTCCAGCATGGCCGCAAACTCCGGGTCGCTGAGCGCTTCTGCCGGCACCTCGTAGTCGATGCCCACCTCGCCCGAGCCGTCCGAACCATACCCCACCGACACCCCGCCGAACAGCTCGGGGCGGTTGCCCTGAGTCTCCTGCAAAATGTCATAGCGGTCCAGATCGTCCCCCGAAAGCATCCCACGGGCCACGCTGTCGATCCCGAAATTCAGCAGGGTGATGTTCAAGATCCGCCACTCATACTGCACCTCCACCTCATAGGTGTAGGTATCGCCGGTGGTGGGGTCGGTGCCGGTGTGGGTCTCGGTCCGGGTGCGTATCTCGATGGTCTCGGTCAAGATGATCTCATACTGGGCATCAAAAATAGACTGCATGGTGCCCTGCACCTCGCCGCGGGTATATGCCTCATGGATAGCCGTCAGCACTGCGGCCAACTCGTGCGGGTCATGGGTGATGGGGGCCAAGTCCCAGGTATACTCGTCGTAGTCCGGGTAACTGGAAGGGATGGCTGCCACCTCAGCCCGCAGAGCTTCTTCCAGGGCCTGGTAGTCGGCCTCTGCGCCCAGAATGTCCTCGTCCTCGGCGGTGTAGGATGTGGTCCAGACCGTGCCCATCCCGCCCGGAAAGAACACCGAGCAGGACGTGATAAAGCAAAAGATCACCAGGATCAGCAGCACCAGCACGCCGCCCATCAGGAGCATGTGAGCGTGGGTGGAGGCGAACTGCGCCGCTTTGGCTGCGGCGGCCTTGGCCTTCTTGGCGGCGGCGCTGCGGGCGGTGTTGGCCGCGCTGCCACCCGCCTTGCCCCCAGTCTTTCGAGCATAGTAACTGGCCTTGATCTGCTGACGCTGCTTCCAACGTGAGATAGGGTTAGACATGGGCTGCGCGGCTTGCTGCTTGCGCCGCAGCGCTTGGATGTTGGCCTTATCGGCGGCTTTGTCCAGCTTTTCGGCCTTCTTGTAGGCTTTCAGTTTCTTGCTGTACTTGCCGTCCTTCAGCTTTTTGGCCGTGCCCTCGGCCAGGCGTTCCCCCTCGTGGGCGGCCTGCACGCCGGCGTTTTCGTCCTGGTTCTGCCTGTCGATTTGGCGGTGGGCCTCGCCGCCCAACAGCGCCTCCGCGCCCGGCTTGCGGCGCTTGGGTTTGGCGATCTCCTCACTGAATTCCGCCTTGCCGAAGCGGAGCTGGGCGCTTCGCTCTTTGGCCTTGTCGACGTCCATCTTGAGGCCCCGTTTGGGCGGGGCGCGGGTGGAAAGTTTCGCCTTGGCTTTCTCGGCCCGGTCGGCGGCGCGGGTCGCCTTTTTGGCTGCGCGGCGGATGTTTGGGTTTGCCAGTTCCTCCTCGGTGAAGGTCAGGCGGGTGGTTTTCCGCTTCATCCGGCATCACCCGTGCCGTCCGAGAACTTGGTGGTCATGATGCGGTACAGCTCGGTATCCTGGGGGAACCGGTCCACAAAGGGCAGGATAACGTTGCCGTAGAACAGCAGCCCTTCACCCTCGCCAGAGTGTGTCACATAGGACAGCTGATGGGGCGAGATGTTGAGCTGTTTGGCCAGAATCTGCCGGTCGCCGGCAGCCTGGTTGAGCATGAGGATGAAGTCCGAATTTTCAAAAATATTCGACACCTCGTGGGAAGCCAACAGGTCCTTGACGTTCTGGGTGATCCCGGTGGGAGCGCCGCCCCACTTGCGGAAACGCTTCCAGATTTCCACTGAATAGGCCGCGGTCTGTTCCTCACGAAGCAAGAGATGGAACTCGTCTATAAAAAATCTGGTCGTTTTTCCGGCGTAACGGTTCGTAGTTACGCGGCCCCAAACGGCATCCTGTACCACCAGCATCCCGATCTTCTTGAGTTGTTTGCCCAGCTCCCGGATGTCGTAGCAGACAAAGCGGTTGTCGATGTCCACGTTGGTTCGATGGTTGAACAGGTTCAGGCTGCCTTTGACGTAGATTTCCAGCGCCGTGGCGACGTGATGGGCCTCCTTTTCCTCCTGCTCCAAGAGGGCCTTGTAGAGGTCCTCCAAAAGCGGCATTTTTTCGGGCTTCGGGTCCTGAAAGTATGCCTGGTAAATTTGATGCACACAGCGGTCGATGACGGTTTTCTCGACGGGAAGCAACCCCTCCTTGCCGCCCACCACCAGCTCGCACAGCGAGAGGATGAAATCCGACTTCAAGGCGATGGGATTATCCTCCTCCGAATAGTTGGCGTTGATGTCCATGGGGTTGATAAATTGGGTGCTGGTAGGCGAGATTTTGATAATCTGTCCGTTCAATCGGGCGACAAGGGCAGAATACTCGCTTTCTGGGTCACATACGATAATATCGTCATCCGTAGAGAGGAAAGCATTGGTGATTTCCCGCTTTGCTGCGAATGATTTTCCGCTGCCGGGCGTGCCCAAAATCAGGCCGTTGGGGTTTTTCAGCCGCTTGCGGTCCACCATGATGAGGTTGTTCGACAGGGCATTCAGGCCGTAGTAGAGTGCGCCGGGCCCGGCCTGGAACAGCTCCTGTGTCGTAAATGGAATAAAGATGGCGGTGGAACTGGTGGTCAGCGCCCGCTCGTTCTCCACCAGGTTGTGGGCCAGGGGCAAGCTGGACATGAGGCCCTGTTCCTGCTGCCAGTCCAGGCGGATGAGCTGGCAGTTATGCTTCTGGGCGATGCTGGCTGCCTGAAAGACCGTGGTCTCCAGCTCCTGGGGCGTCCGGCCGGTGTTGAGAATCAGGAAAGTCAGCAGGAACATCCGCTCATTCTGGCTTTGCAGTTCTTTCAGCAGGTTCTTGGCATCCCGCCCGTAAGTTGCCAAATCCGACGGCAGAATGTCAATATCATAGCCCGCACGGACGGCTTTCTTCTGCTCCTCGATCGTGTTGCGGTCCAGCTCGGTGATGGTGCGCTTGACCGTCTTGATGGCCTTGTTCTGGTCTACCGAGTGGATGTGCATGGTGACGATCTGGCTGGATTCCATTCCCAGAAAGTCTTTCAGCAGTTGGTCGCTGAGGTCGGACGCCGTGATGGACAAAAAGCTCATGGCCCCGTGCAGGCCGCCCACCTGGCAGGTACGGGTGTTGAAGGCAAAGGCGCTGGGGGCAATGAAGTCCTTGGCGGAAAGGCCCGACTTGGGCAGCTCCTTCCAGTCAAATCTAAATTTGGATTCACCATCCATGTGGAACAGGTCGTGCATGAGGCGCAGCCGTTCCCAGCCGTTCAGGACGCGGGCTGCAGCGCCCAGCCGCCGGAAATTGTTGAGAATATCGTTCTGCAGATGGTCCAGCCGGGGCTTCGCCTGCCGCATGGACGCCGCCTCGATGCCGAAGGTCAGGTATTTCGTTTTGGTCAAGCCGTTGTTGCCCTGGGCCAGCTGGGCTTTCAGCATCTGGCTGTACTCGGCCCGGATGTCATCGAAGCCGTCCTTCTGAGGCGGGATGCGGATGCTGCGCTCGAAGCTCTCGGCGTCGGCGGCCATGTTGACGAACGAAAATTCAAAGTGGACCGAGCTGTCAAAAAAGTTGAGAAAGCTGCACCACTCCTCGAAAATGGCGGTCTTGTCCTCCTGCAACGCCAGCTGGTAGTTGATGTCCTGGAACTGGATGGTGCGGGTGTAGTAGCCGTCCCGCACCCGGCAGGTGCCGTCGGCAAACATCCGCTCAAAGGGGATGGTCTGCTGGGCGGTGCGGGGGATGCCGTCATCGCGGCGGGTCGCTTTCACGATGCGGTCGATCTTCTTGCGCTCGGACTTATTGAGCAAGGGCTTATCTGCGGGCTTGTCTTTCGGTCGCTTTTTGAACAATGCGTGTCACCTCCTCCTGGGCGTCTGCCTGCCGCATGAGAGCGGCATAGTAGTTGTTGGTGCGGTAAGGCCGAACTTTCGGCCGGACAAACCGGGCCTGATAAAACTGCTTTGCCACCACCTCGGGCGGCTGGCCGTTGCGCTCGTACATCCCAAAGAAAAAGAACGGGAGCATGACCGCGATCATGGAAAGGGCCGCAAGGCTCAGATTGCCGCTGCCCCGGACAAAAAAGTAGACCGGCACACCGATCAGTGCGCCGGTCCCGAAGCAGACGATCTGCCGTTTGGTCAGGCCGAACAGAATCTTGGATTTGACCCGCGTCAGGTCCCGCGGGACGGAAATATAGGCTGCCATGTTGTCCTCCTTTTATAATAGGTGCAGGGTGTCAATGTGCGTTGAGGATGCTGCGGGCGAGGGTGCCGGTCTTGAGCAGGGTGAAGCAGAGCAGGACGGTGTACCCAATGACGCCCCAAATCGACGCGATGGGGTCGGATGCAAACGAAACGCCCTGGATGAGCACCGCGTAAATGCCCACGCAGATCATGATGAGGAACCCCTGCAACCCCAAAGCCAGCAAGCTGCGCAGGTAGTTCTGTCCGATCTGACCCTGCTCTTTACTGCCAAAAGTCGAAAACGGGATGGGGGCCAAACTCACGGCGAGATAGATCTCCACCATGCGGCCATACACAATGACGAAAATCGCTATACCGAGTATTTTCATGGTAAAGCCGATGAGGAAGGATTGCAGATAGAGGGCCAGCAGTTCACCCAGTTCCAGGGTCATGAGGGAGGTCTGCAGGGTGAGAAGGGTCGTATCGTCCACCGCCGTGTTGCCCGCAATGATGCCGCTGGACTCAGCCACCACCGTTTGGGCCAGGTCAAAGACGGCCATGGTGATATCGAAGGTATTGGAGATAAGAGTGACGGCCACGAAGGTCTTGAACACCCAGCGGAAGAAGGTCCAGGTCTCAAAGTTCGCCAGATTGTTGTGGTCGATGACCATCTGGATCAGCTCATAGCAGGCCACGATGGTCAGGAAGATGCCCGCGATCGGCAAGATTGCCGACTCGGACACCCCCTGGACCATCTCAAAGACCCGGGGCGAAAACTCGGCGGGGGTCAGGCTGACCTGCTCGCCGATCTCGCCCACCTGCTCGTTGACCGAATCAAACATCCCGGACAAGTTGCCCATGACCCCGCCGACCAGTATCTCCTTGAGCCACTCGGTGATTTTCTGGAGTACCTTGTCCACGGGCCGCCCTCCTTAGCCCATCAGCGGGAACCGGGACAGCAGGCTCATGAGGGACGCGAGAAACTGAAAGAGCGCAGTTGCAACAGAAAAGAGTTCCATATTCGTTTTCCTCCTGTGTGTGAATGAAAGTCGAGTGATGAAGCGGGTTTAACCCACCTGCCAGCGCGCCGCGGGCTGAATGTGGAAGCCCTGTACTGTGGGCGGCAGTTCCCGCTTGGGGCGCTGGGTTGGCAGATCAAAGGGTTACGCTATCCGGCTATCTTTAGCCAAACAGGCCGCTCAGCAGGGGCACAAGGGTGGTGCCGATGAGGGCAACACCGCCGCCGGCCATGAGCTGCTTCATGCCCTGGCTTTTCGAGCCGGGGTTGTCCGACCCATACCCTTCCAGCAGGTTGACGCCGCCCCACACGCCGAGGCCGGCACCCAGAGCAACAACGAGGGTCTGAAGGACTTCGATTGCGGAGTTAAAAAATTCCATGGTAGTTTCCTCCTGTATAAAAAGAACTTACGGCCGGTCGGATACACACCTGAAATCTCGTTTTTTACGGCTGCCAACCGCAGCGAGGGCTGATTTGCCGGTGTATCCTGGGGCCTGGGGTAAATAAAAGTGCTCTCCCAGAGCAGGGAGAGCGGAACGACTATTTACGGCCCGTTTACTCCCAACGGGCCAGTTCTTTCTCCCAATCTATGGTGCCTTTTGGGAGAAACGTTTTTATGGCGAGTCGGCATCCACCACATCGTACACGTCCGACGGTTTGAGCTTGAGCCGGCGGCCAAGAAACTTCTCAATGTCAAAGAGGTTCTTCTTGTCGTAGTCTCCGGTCAGCTTATAATTGGGGTGCTGGGTCAGGTCGTATTTGCTGGATAAAAAGGGCCGCACACCCCGCAGCTGCAAGATACACTTGCCGCCGTCCATAACAGCCAGCTCGTCCCGGCTCATGAGCTCATGACCTGTCTTTTGGTACGAGGTGCCAAAGGACGGACTGTTGCCGCGGGTGTCTGATGTGTTGTAAAGGTCGATCGTCTCTTTCCCAAGCGTGGCTGCCAGCTCCTTGAGAGTGGTATTTTCCGAGCCGCCCAGAAAGACTTGACTGTCCATGTTCCCGATAATGGTGTCGGCGTTGTCCTTATACAGCGCCTTGAGCTGGCTCTGCGCCTGCAAAACCAGGCAGGCCGAAATTTCCCGGCTGCGGATGGTAGCCACCAGCTTCTCCAGGTTCGGGATCTGCCCGATGTTGGCGCACTCGTCGATGAGGCACCGTACATGGACCGGCAGCCGCCCGCCGTACACATCGTCGGCCTTCTCGCAGAGCAGATTGAATAGCTGGGTGTATACCATCGAGATCAGGAAGTTGAAGGTGCTGTCGGTGTCGCTCATAATGAGGAACAGCGCCGTTTTCCGGTCGCCCAGGGTGTCCAGTTCCAGCTCATCGTAGGTGGTAATTTCCCGCAGTTCTGCGATGTCGAAGGGGGCAAGGCGAGCACCGCAGGAAATCAAAATCGACTTTGCGGTCTTGCCCGCCGCCAGCTTGTAAAGACGATATTGCCGCACCGCAAAGTGGTCGGGCTTCTCTTTTGCCAAGTCCTCGAACATCAGGTCTACCGGGTTTTGAAACTCCTCGTCATCCTCTCGCACTTCCATGATGTTGAGAAATTCCAGCAGGGTGGCGAAGTTTTGTTCCTCCTCCGGGGCCTCATAGTGGATATAGGCAATAAGCGACGTAAGCAAGAGCTTTTCCGCCTTATCCCAGAAGGGATCACCGCCTTTTCCCTCGCCGCGGGTGTTGGTCATGAGGGTCGTCACCAGCTTCAAAATGTCCTTTTCTGAGTGGATATACACGAACGGATTATAATGCATCGACTTTTTGAAGTTGATGGTGTTGAAGATTTTGATGCGGTAGCCTTTCTTCAAAAAGGCGTTGCCGACCTCCAAAACCGTGGTACCTTTCGGGTCTGTGAGGACATAGGAACTATGCATTTGCAGGAGATATGAGGTAGGCACCCTGCGCCTTGCCGGCTTTCACCGGTAGGTTTCAGGGAGCCGCCTCCCAAACCGGACGTACACCTCTCGGCGTATCCGGCTTTCCATGAATCACCTCAATGATTCGGTTTCGTGTAAGCGTTCGAAGCAAACCGGGCAGAGAGCAAGCGATTTTCTTCGCATTGTCAGCATTTTCTTTTCAAAAACATCTCTGCCTTTCAGTGTTTTCAGCGTTCTGACGTGGTGCATGCAGAGATATTCTGCATTTTCCCCGCAGAGTTCACACACTCCGGCTTTAATCCTGTTTATAATCGTGTGCCGACCATCATACTTTCTGTAGGTTGGCATCACATCAGCTACATTGTCATAGCCGTCGCTGTGCTTTTCAAATCCTCCATGGTAGAATTCACAGTATTTCAGCCCCTTGGTTGTTTCATAGGGAACTCTCAACACACCATCTGCCATGCAGCGCTTTTTCACAACACTGACGTTTGTCCTGTGTTTTCCTGCCAGTGTCTTTAACATGCTGTACCGCACCATATAATAGTACTTGTGTAGGGCTCCCACATTTTCCGCAATCCGATAGAAGTTATACAGTCCTCGGATTTCTGCATTGAACGTGGATACAATCTCTACATCGCTGCGGTTCATCAGGTCTTTTCTTGGCATAGGACGCCACATTTCTTTGCCTGTGTCGGGATTGCGCTTCACTTGTATCGCTCCCCGTTCCATGGCCTTTTTAATCCACTTTTCTTTCGGCATATACAGAAATACTTTTCCATACCACACCCGTTTCATGTCGCCATTTTTGCACCGCTTCATGTTTTTGGAGTGAATCACTTTGAAATCATATCCCAGATATCGTACCGGCTCGCTGGAATGGGTTACTTTTGTCTTTTCCTCGGACATTTCCAGATGCAGCTCTTCTTGAAGGAAGATTTTTACATCTTCCTTAATTCTTTCTGCGTCTTCTCTGGATCCGATCACGCCGATTACAAAATCATCAGCATATCGGTTGTACTGAATTTTCTTGTATCCTTTTTCAAACGGATCATAGTAGTGCTGATTCATCTTTTCACTTCTGGCCTCTTTGAATTCTTTTACCAGCTCAGGAGTGGATTTCTCTGCATCCATAAGCGATTTGCGTGCTTTCTTGTATCTCCGTGACGCCCGTTCATATTCTTTGGTCGTCTTTCTTCTGGTCGGCTCACAGTCATATTTTTCTTTATACGCCTGCATATAGCCATCCAGTTCATTGAGATATATATTGGCACAGATAGGACTGATACCGCTGCCTTGCGGAACTCCAGAGTAAGTGCAGTTATACTGCCACTGCTCCATATATCCGGCTTTCAGGAATTTCCAAATCAGGCCGATAAAAGCCTCGTCCGAAATTCTTTTGCGCAGCAATTCAACCAGCACATGGTGATCAAAATGGTCAAAGCAAGCTTTGATATCTCCTTCCACAACCCAGGTGACACCTGTAAAGGTTTTCTTCACCTGACTGAGCGCAGTATGGCAGCTTCTTTTGGGCCTGAAGCCGTGAGAGTAGTTGCTGAATGTCGGCTCATAGATTGCTTCCAGAATCATTCTGACTACTTCCTGCACCAACTTATCGTCGGTGGAAGTAATCCCCAGTGGGCGGAGTTTTCCATTTTTCTTTGGAATATACTTTCTCTTGGCAGGTTTTGGCTGGTACGTCCTGTTGCGAATGGATTCAATGATCCGGTTGATTCTCGGCAGACTCATACGATCCAGTGTCTGTCCGTCTACCCCCTGCGTCATGCTCCCCTGCGACTTTGCAATGTTGGCATAGGCAAGAAGGTAGAATTCAGGATTGTACAGATTGCGATACAATCTTTCGTATTGGTAGTTGCTTACACTTGCCTTTTCTTCAAGGCTTTTCAAGACATGAATCGGATTTCTCATGGTGTCTCACACACCATCCTTTCTGTTTTGAAAATGATTCACTGTTCCCCTTCGCCATGCGGACGGCCTTCCCGCCCTCGGACTACTATGGGAACTCTGTTGTCCTGGTGAATATTCAGAATCCCGCGTCTCAGCGTTTTCATAGCCTTTCGGCGTTTCACTTTAGACAATCCCCGTTTCGTACGGTATAAACAAGCGCTCCACGTTGTCGGCATGTGACGTTCGCCTTTTTCCACTTTCCCGTGGCTGAATCTGTTCCGAGCATCTGCAGCCGCATAGCCAAACAATGCGGCTGTCAGGAACACTGACGGGTACAACCTCTCTACGTCAGGGGTGGGATCTTGGTCCCGATTTCAGGCTGTCATTCAAGCAGTTTAGCTTCCATCCTCATACGTGGATTTTCCTTCCGTCACGCGGGCACCTCAGAGGTTTCAGTGCCCCGTGTCCTCCGCCATGCTATGGTCGCCCTCCGGTTTCCCTTTTGGGGTAAGACGGGGAAGGATAGGCTGCGGCTATTGCCACATGATGCTTTAACCTATTACTTGCTTACAGTAACGTTTATACCGCCCCTACGGGCGCACTGGGCTTGATCCAGAAGCGGGTCTTGCCGCTGCCGGACCCGCCTACGATCAGCACATTTTTATTGCGAGCAGTCTTGGGGTCTTTGGGGCGGCTGGACATGGTGAGGCGTTCGGTCTGGGTCAGGATGATGTTGTCCTCAAACTTGAGGGCCACATACGGCTCGATGTCCTTGGCATTGCCCCAGCGGGCCGAGCCGTACTCGCTGCCGTGGCGGTACTTCTTGGCGTTCTTGCCTTTCAGGTAGACCGCCAGCCGCAGTCCCACGCCGCAGCACAGGCCAACAGCCAGGTCCAGCGGGTGGAAGCTGGGCACGATGCGCCCCAGCGCCCCCGGCAGAACTCCCATCAGGGACATCATCTTTTCGGAAAAGTCAGCCCCGACAGCCAGCCGCCAGGCCAGGCCCAGATTGGTGGCGTAAAGGCCCATCAGGACATAAGGCAGGTTCAGGAGTACAAGGCGTTTGGTGTTTTGGTTCATCGCTCACCACGCTCCTGCTTTTTCTCTTTCATCCGGCCGGGCACCAGCTCAGCAGCCAGGGCCTTGAACTGCTGCAAACGCTCCAGAACACTGGGGCGCTTTTCTTTCTGGACCAGCTTGGCAGAGTAGTCCTTGAAGGCGGCGGTCAGGGTATCCGCGTCCCGCGCCTTGAAGAAAACCAGATACCGGGGCGGGTCATCGTGGTTTTTGGTGATGGCGTAGTCCACACCATACTTGTCCAAGATCCGCTTGAAATCCCGGATGCCGGTTTTCTCGATCTCAATGTTGGTGGCCCCCTGGTCCTGCCGCAGAAGCTGCTTGACACTTTGCTTGCCCACCGGCTTGTCATGCGATTTACCCGCCCTCCACTGCAAGAACTTACGGGCCGCCGCCAGGATCGTCCGGCCCGTCAGCTTGGTGGTGCTGATGGCAAAGTTGATCGTTCTGTTCTCCACATCTTCCTGCATGGGGGTCATCCTCCTTTCCAGCCTGCATCAGGGCCACGATGAAAAAGCCGAACCAGGTACCCGCCGCAAAAAATACCGCGCTCGTCCACATGGTCAGTCCAGCCGGATGGCGATAAAGCTTTCGCCGCCCTGCATCAGGATGACGCTGTGTTCCTCCAGGAACTCGGCCAGTTGATACAGGTCCGCTACCTGAAGGGACACGGTGTTGCCAATGTGGTCGATGCGGAAAAAGACCATGGGGCCAACGAGGTAGGATTCCTCCCCGATATCCATGATCTGCTCCGGGCAGTAACTCATGAGGATGGGCAGACCGGGGATGCCATACAGCAGGTCAGCCTCGTCAAAACAGGGCAGATAGTCGGGAGCATCCTCCAAACGGATAACCGAAAGGGGCATCTCAGGGCCAGCCGTCGCCAGATAGAGGGGACGTTCCGACATCAGAGACCGCTGGTCGGGTACAGATTTTTTATTGTCCAGATGCGCTTTCAGCATGGTTTCGAGAGCGCAGACCTTCTCGTAGGTCTGCTGCGCGAGAGTGGGTTTCGTTTTGTTCATGGGCATTACCTCCAAATGTTTGTGTTGTGTTTTATACAGAGTGCCAGCAGGTCAGCGTTCCTGACTGCGCTGGCGTTTTTTCTGCCACTGTTCCAGCAGCTTGATGATGGTGTCCTGCATCTGTTTGGGCGTGTAAGACCTTGGAAAATATTTCCGCAGCACCTCGTTTTTGATGGTCACACGGTCCATTTCCGCTTTCTTTTCTTCGCCCATGATGTCAAAGATGGCGTCGTAGCTGCACTGGCCCTCCTGGCTCAGTTTTTTGATGCGCTGGGCCTGGGACAGGGAGGGCGCGTTTTGGGTATCCTGCATGGCCTCCAAAAAATCCCGCTGTTCGGCAGCCGTCAAATAGGACAGCTCCACAGCGGGATTGAAGGAGATTTTCTTTTGGTCTACCAGGTCGAGAAGTTCCGGGATAAGGTTGGTCAGGCGGATATAGCGCTGGACTGTTTTATATCCTTCTCCTGCATCCTCGGCCACTTTTTCGATGGAGAGTTTGGACTTCTGGACAAATTGTCCAGAAGTTAAATCAGACCTAGCACCTTGATTTTTTATGGCTTCCAGTTTCATTTTGTACGCGAAAGCCCTCTCACTGGGCAGGATGTGTTCGCGCTGCAAATTGCTGTCCACCATGTGGATCACCGCCTCATCGTCGCTCATGTTCCGCACGATCACCGGCAGGGTTTTCAGCCCTGCCAGCTCTGCCGCGTGCTGGCGGCGGTGCCCCGATATGATCTCGTAACCTCCTTCCGGCCGGGGCCGGGCAATGAGCGGAGCCAGCACGCCGAACTGCGCCACGCTCTCCACCGTCCGCTGCATGGCCTCATCGTCCAGGACCTTGAACGGATGGTTTTTGAAGGGGTGCAGCTCGGCGATGGGGATTTGCTGGATCTGCTCGCGTTGGGGTTCGGTTGGGATTGCTTCTGGTTTCTGCTCTGAAATAGTTCATCACCTCCAACAGAAAAGGCCCAGAGAAACCTCTGGGCCAAACTTTTATCCTGTTTTGAAATCATGCTGCACCCGGGCTGCATAGGAGCTGTGCATGGTCATGGGGGCGTTGTAGAGGGTCGCCAACAGATACTGCCGCATATTCCGCACCTGAGTGGTGTTCTCTTTCAGGCACATAAGAACAAAACGCAGATGGTCGCTGTTCAGTTTTATGAGCTGGGCCTTCACCACCTCAGCGGGCTTGTCATCGCCCGCAATGCGGATGAACCGGCGCTTGCTGCACACGGTATCCACCAGCAGTTCCAGCATCTCCCGCAGCATATCCTCATCATCAGGGTGGCCTGCAATCAGAGCCTCGAAGTTGATCTGCCGAGAAAAATACTCCTGATACAGGGTGCGGTCGTCTTTCCCTTCGGTTTCCATTCCGGCGGCTGCGCCCGAAAGGAAAGGATCAGTCTCACTCAGGTCAGTATAATTCTTATCAGTCTTATTACCGTGTCCTTTCGACACATCATGAACTGTACTTTGGACACTCACAGAAGTGTCGTTCGGACACTTCAAGAAGTTTCCTTTGATGAAGTTTTTCACATAGATCAGGTTGGGCTTGCCAAGGCCCTGACGTCGACGCTCGATCAGGCTAGCTTCTACCTCCAGTTCGCGCAGAAGGCCGACGGCCTTCTTGTTGCCGCAGGCGAGGCTTTCCATGATTTCTTCCACCGTGAACACAATATACACCCGGCCTTGCTCATCCAGCCAGTCGTTCCGGGCGGATAGGTTCATCCGGTCCAGCAGCAAACCGTAGAGGGCTTTGGCGTCGGTGGAAATACTGCGAAAGGCCGGGTCAGTGAACAGCGCTTTGGGAATACGGTAAAAAGCAAACTGTTCCGCCTGGGGGCCATAAAAGTAGTCGGGCATGGCGTCACCTCCTTAATATGGGGGATTGGGGGAGGGGAGAGAATAGAAAAGCACACCTTTCATCCATAGCGAATGACAGGTGTGCTCGGAATTGCTGCTTTCCAAAATCCTATATACGAGTAGCGGTTTTGGTAGGTGACTTTTTTCACCTACCGTTTCACCTACGAAGGGGCAGTTTGGAGAGTAAAAGAGGCCAAAAGATACGTCAAATTATGTGAAGAACGGCCAATAAAACGATATGTAATTTGTAGTTATTGCACAGGAAAAATAGCATTTCAGCACAATGTACTTTCTCATAACCGCTTGGTCCCGGGTTCAAGTCCTGGCTGGCCCACTAAAAACAAAACGTCCGGCGTATCCCGCCGGGCGTTTTTGCTTTTTTGTGCAGCGAAGCGATGGCCAGCCCGACTTGAACAGGGCGGCGAGCCAAAACAAAACTGATCTCCCCCTCTCAGAAAAACACCAGCCTTAGAAAAAGCGCCGCGATCAAACAAGCCGCCGCGGTTTTCTCCGCTCTGCTGATTTTCTGCTCAGGGAAAAACTGTTTCCTGCACAGCGAATGGATCACGGCGCAGGCAATGGAAACCGCCAGGAAAATTTGAAATCCTCTCGTGTCCGCCCACCCGGGGAAAAACATCAGCACTGCCCAGGCAGCCAGCAGCAAAAGCTCTACCCCATACCGGGAAAACGTTTGAAGCTTCTCTTTGATGTCCATTGCCGCGCTCCTTTCGTCTGGTGACGTTCAGGGGGTTACATCTTGTTTCGCCCGCTCCGGTTCTGCCGGGCCAGCCAGGGCCACAGTCTTTCGCCGCCGTCGGTGCACAGGCCCTGGAAGAAATACACCCAGCTGAAATGCCCGTTGTACTCATAGGGGGAGCCGTCGGGCCGGGTATAAAGGCCGGTTTCGTCCACCACTTTGGGCAGGACAGTGGCGTGGAGGTCGGCCCCCATGGCCCGCAGACGCCGGATGGTGGGGGCGGCGTGGGCCGCCGGAGGAACGATGGGGTCGTTTTCCGCATAGACAAACCAGAGGGGCAGGCCGGATTCCGCCAGCGCTTTCAGCTGCCGGTCGGAGATGCCGGCGTCGCGGTAGGCTTCACAGATGGGATAGGCCGCCGCAAAAAGGGACGGGTCGTCCAGAACCAGGTCCATGGTCATATAGCCGCCATTGGAGCAGCCGCCCACCGTCACACGGTCGCGGTCGATGTCGGGGTGTTCCGCCAGGACGGCCCGGATCAGCTCCATCAAATCCCGATGGTACACCGAGGACACACCGGGGTTGTCCTTCCAGTCGCCCTTTTCGGTGTACTGCATCCAGTAAGTGGGGGTCTGGGGAGCCAGAACATAGGCCCCGCCCATTTCCTTCTGGAAGGTGTCGCCCCAAAGGGCCGACACCTGATTGCCCAGCGCCGCCACCACCGGGTTTGTGCCACCCTCGCCGGCGCCGTGGAGCCAGATCACCAGCGGATGCTTTTCTCCGGCGGGGTGGTCCGGCCCATAAAAGGCATAGTGCAGGGTATGGCCCCCGGAACCGGTAAACACCCCGTCCAGCCGGACTCCCGCCAGGCAGGGCACCCCCATAGAGGGCTCCGGGTCCAGTTCCAGATGGTCCAGCGGTTTTCCTTCCGGGGTGGACAGGGGAGCGGTGAGGGTCACTGTCAGGCGGTAGGGGTCGCACCAGTCCGCCTTTTGGGTCAGGGGATTGAAGCAGAAGGGGCAGCCCTCTGCCGGGCTCACCGCCAGGGTCAGAAGAATATAAGGGCTATCCTGACGGGTCGGGGCCCCGTCGGCCGTCACGGCGGCCGCCTGCCGGACGGTCCGCCGGGTTCTGGACAACATCCGGGCCGGGACCGGCTCGGCCTTGTCAAAAGCTTCCTTTTCCTCCCACACCTGGAACCGGTCCGCCGTCACCGAATCGCTGCAAATCGGCCTAGGCAGCACCAGAAGCACCCGGGACACCGCCGGCCCCCAGGGGCAGCCCTCCACCAGAGCCATCTGAGTGCCCGGGGCACCCGGCTGTCCCGACGCCCGCAGAACGGGAACTGTTTCCCACAGGGCGGGCTTTGATTCATGGGTCATCATCCGACATCACGCGCCTTTCCTCATTTTTCCCCATTGTACCGCCGGGAAAATGGATTTGCAAACCCTTTTTCCTGCGGCGGACGCAGAACAGGCCCCCGCCTCGAAAGGCGGGGGCCTGCCCGAAAGGAGCGGGACGATGCCCGGATTGTTTTTTGTTATTGCCTGCGGCGGGGGCGGCTGCCGGCCTCGCCCCGGGCCAGCTTCTGGAGCCGGGGTTTATCCAGCACTGTCAGGCCGCCGCGCCAGAGCTTGACCAGCCCTTCCTGGGCGAAATACTTCAGCATCCGGCTCACCACTTCCCGGGCGCTGCCCATATAGCGGGCAATCTGGTCGTGGGTCATCCGCAGGTCATTGCCGCCGGTCTTGGCCAGCTCGTCGGTGAGGAAAATGGCCAGGCGCCGGTCGGCGCTCATGAACAGAATCTGCTGCATGGCCCACATGGTCTCGGAATAGCTCTCGGCCGTCATCTGATAGGCGTAGCAGCGGACGTAGATGTTCTCATCCATCACCCGCTTGAAGGCGCCGGCGCCGATGCAGTAGGCCTCCACCGGTTCCTCGGCGTCGATGTGGACGTCAAAGGTCACCGAATCCAGCACGCAGGAGGCGGACAGGATGCAGACATCCCCCGCAAACAGCCGGTACAATGTCACGTCCCGGCCGTCCTCCTCCGACAGGAGGTAGGCCCGCAGCTGGCCCGAGCGCAGCAGCAGAATGCCCACACAGTTTTCGGTGGGGCTGTGGACGTGGGCCCCCTTGTCGTAATGGACCGGACGTGCAAACCGGCACAGAAAATCCTGCTGTTCCGCCGTCAGCTTGTCCCAAAAGGGAAAGCAGCAGGCCAGGCAGCCTTTGTCCTCTGCTTCTTTACGCTCCATAGAAACCGCCCTTTCGCAGGGCCTTGGCGGCCTCGTTGCCGGCCACGGCCCCCTCATACACCGCCTTCGCCACCTGCAGCAGGCCGCCGGTGCAGTCGCCGGCGGCAAACAGGCCGGGAATGGTGGTCATCATGTTGGCATCCACCACAATCTTGTTGCCGTCCACTTCGGCGCCCATCTTGCGGGCCAGGGCGGTGCTGCCCGCCACGCCCAGGGCGATAAAAACGCCGTCCAGGGGCAGTTCCTCGCCGCCGGCCAGCCGGACACCGGACACCTTGTCCTGGCCCAGAATGGCCTCCACCTTTTCGGTGCGGACGGTGATCTCCGGGGGGAACTGGGCGGTCAGCTCAGCGCCGCCGGTCAGCAGGGTGACGCTTTTGGCCAGGGGCAGCAGGGCCGAGGCCTCATGCAGGGCGTATTCGCCGCTGCCCATCACCGCCACATCCTTGCCGCGGTAGAAAAAGGCGTCGCAGGTGGCGCAGTAGCTCACGCCGCGGCCTTCCAGGTCCTTCAGGCCCGGCACCGGCGGCGCGGTGCGGGACGCACCGGTGGCCAGAATCACCGCGTCGGCGGGATACTCTCCGCTGAGGGTCTCCACCGTCAGCTTGTCGGTGAAGGTCAAACCCACAGCCTCGGCCTCCACAAACTTGACCCCCACTTCCCTGGCGCCCTCGATGCCCCGGCGCTCCAGCTCGGCGCCCGAGATGCTGCCCGGCACGCCGTAATAATTCTCGATGCCCTCGGCCCGGGCCAGCGACCCGGGGCCTTTGGTCAGGACGGTGGTATCCACCCCGGCACGCGCCGTATACAGCGCGGCGGAAATGCCCGCCGGACCCGAACCAATAATCACCACATTCGCCATATCCTTGTTCCTCCTGGGTATCGTTGTTTTCTCTTCCAAATGAGTATGGCACATTTTCCGCCCGCGGTCTGTAACTGACTTACAAACCGGCCCTTTTTACCCCTTTTCCGCCGCGCTGGCCAGCCGGTCCTCCACCCGGGCCAGCAGTTCCCGGGTGGCGTCGGCGTCCCCGGGGTAGGGCCAGGCATCCAGGTCCTTTTCCAGCCGGGCCCGGAGGCGGTCTGCCTCCGGGGTTTTGCCGGCGGCACGGGCCGCCGCATACTGCACCAGCACAATCCCCGGGTTGCCCTTCATCTGGCGGCAAAACGCCTTGATCTCGGCGCTGCCCAGAATGTCCAGCCCCTGGCTGATGCGGCCATCCATCAGGTCGAAAAGGCCCTGGTCCGCCTGCAGCGCATACTGATGGACGGCGGCCAGTTTGCCGTTCTCCTGCAGCAGCTGTTCCCGCAGGGCGGAGGCCTCCTCATAGCGGCCCTGATCCACCAGCCGGCTGTACCGGTACACCCACACCGCCCCTTTCATGGGGTCGTCGGGGCCCGCATCCCCCGGCAGGACAAACCATTCTTCGGGGATATCCCGCAGCCGCCGGCCTTCCATCTGGGCCGCATTGATGGCCAGCTGGGCCCAGAAGGCCCGCCGGCTCACCGGGTCTTTTCCCAGATGCAGGGCGTTGTAGCCGTCGTTGGGCATCCCGCTGATCTTGAGGGGAATGCCGTTCACCAGGCCCAGATACAGCCCCGCCAGACTGATCCCGATCCAGATGCAGGCCAGAGCCGGGCTGCTCCGGCGGAACAATACCACCAGCGCCCCGCACAGCAGCACCGACACAAAATTGATCAGCGGTCCGCCCAGATTGTAGGCGAACACCGGGAACCCTTCCTCCCGCCAGGGAGGCGGGGCGAGAAGGCACTGGCCGCCGGTGCCCGACAGGCGGTAGCGGCACCACTGGAACCGGCCGTCCCGGCGGATCAGCATGAGGCTGCCCACCCGGAAGGACACAAAGCCGTAGCCTGTGGCCAGACCGAACACCAGATGTCCGCCCTCATGGAGAATAATCTGGATGAAAAAGCCTGCCAGCAGACCCAGAATCAGGAAGGGCAGGGCGTCGGACGCCATCCCGATTTCGGCCGCCAGCGAGGCCCCCAGATAGCCCGCCGCCATGCCCAGCAGCAGGATCAGACCCCAGGTCAAAAGTTTGCCCAGGACATTCTTTTTGCTCTTTTTCACAGCGCGCCTCCCGTCGTTGGTTTGGATGCCCTCATGATACCGCACCCCGGGCCAAAAAGCAAGGCGGGGACTTTACCAGGAAATTTTACACACCAGCGGGCCGGTTTGTGCTATACTGGACGGGACCCAATATCACGGAGGCACTCTATGAGTTTAAAGAAAATTCTGTTTATTACCACCGGCGGCACCATTGCCTGTGTGCGGACCCCGCAGGGCCTGCGGCCGGTGCTTTCCAGCGGGGAACTGCTGGCCCATCTTCCGGGTCTGGCCGAGCTGTGCCAGCCCGACACCCTGGCCTTGTGCAGCATCGACAGCACCGACATGAGCCCCGCCCACTGGCTGGACATGGCCCGGGCCATCGAGGAAAACTACGACCGCTACGACGGCTTCATCCTCTGCCACGGCACCGACACCCTGGCCTACACGGCGGCGGCGCTGAGCTATCTGGTCCAGAATGCGGCCAAGCCCATCATCCTCACCGGCTCCCAGCAGCCCATTTCCAACGAGATCACCGACGCCAAAAAGAACCTGCGGGACAGCGTCATCTGCGCGCTGGACCCCCGCAGCCACGGGGTGATGGTGGTGTTCGGGGGTCTGGTCATCGCCGGCACCCGGGCCAAGAAAAACAAGACCATCAGCTACGACGCCTTTGCGTCGGTGAATTTCCCCCATCTGGCCCAGGTCCAGGGGGACCGGCTGGTCCACTACATCCAGACCCCGCTGCCCGAAGGGCCGGTCCAGTTCAGCCACGCCCTGGACCAGCGGGTCTTTCTGCTGAAACTGACCCCCGGCATGCGGCCCGACCTGCTGCCGGCGATTTTTCAACTGTACGACTGCGTGATTGTGGAAAGCTTCGGCGCCGGCGGCATCCCGGAATCCCTGATGGAGGGCTTTGCCCGGGGTCTGGGCCGGTACGAGGACACCCACAAGGTGCTGATTATGACCACCCAGGTCACCTACGAGGGCAGCGACGTGGGCATCTACGAGGTGGGCCGCCGGGTCAAGGATCAGTTTGCCTTTCTGGAAGCCCACGACATGACCATCGAGGCCGTCATCACCAAGAGCATGTGGCTGCTGGCCCAGAAGTGCGACCACTTCCAGGAGCTGCAGGAAAAATTCTACCGCCAGATCAACTTCGACACCTTCTATCACTGATCGTCCGGGAGGGGGAAGGGCGCTATGTCTCCATTCTGGTACACCATCGACACCATGCTCCAGCTGCGGGGCGGGGATTACAAGTCCTTTGCCCTGTTCGGCCCGGTGCATCTCTTTTGGCTGGGGCTGTGCGCGGTTCTGTGCACGGCGGGCTTTTTCGGGTTCCGGCGGCTGGGGGACCGGGGACGGCGGCGGGTGCTTGCCGTTCTGACCCTTCTGCTGCTGGCCGACGAACTGCTGAAAGACGTCGCCTCTCTGGCCACCGGCCAGTTCGTCTGGCAGTTTCTGCCCTTTCATCTGTGCAGCATCAATCTGTTCATCTGTCTGTGGTACACCCTGCGGCCCAACCCCATCGCCGCCGAGGTTCTCTACGCCCTCTGTCTGCCGGGGGCGCTGGCGGCTCTGCTGTTTCCCTCCTGGCAGGCCCTGCCCCTGTGGAACGTGATGCATCTTCATTCCAGCACCGTCCACATCATGCTGATATTATATCCGGTTCTGCTGCTGGGAGGCGGGTTCCGGCCCAGCGCCCGGCGGCTGCCGGCGGTCTTTGGGGTACTGGCGCTGGACACCGCCGCCGCGGCCCTCTGCAACCATTTCCTGGACACCAACTTTATGTTTCTGCGGGGTTCCTACGGCAACGCCGCTTTGAAGGTCATTGAACAGCTGTTCGGCCCCGCCTACATACTGGGCCTGCTGCTGATTGTCTTCGCGGTCTGGGCGGTCCTGTACCTGCCCTGGACGGCGGCGGACCTGCTCCGCAAACGGCGGAGCAAAACCTGATTTTACACGCAAAAAGCGCCCCGGGGCACATCCGTTTGGGATGCCTCCGGGGCGCTGTGTTGTTTCAGAATGCGGATGGGGCAGGGGATCAGGATTTCAGGCCGTTGCGGCGGACCAGATCCCGGGTATAGAGGGCGCGGGTGGCGTTGAGGACGGCCAGCACCATGACGCCCACGTCGGCGAAGATGGCCAGCCACATCCCGGCCAGGCCCAGAGCACCCAGCAGCAGGCAGGCGGCCTTGACCGCCAGGGCAAAGACGATGTTCTGATAGACAATCCGCACGGTGCGGCGGGAAATGTCCATGGCCAGGGCGATGCGGGCGGGGTCATCGTCCATCAGGACGATGTCTGCCGCCTCAATGGCCGCATCCGAGCCCAGAGCGCCCATGGCGATGCCCAGATCCGCCCGGGACAGCACCGGCGCGTCGTTGATGCCGTCGCCCACGAAAGCCAGATTCTCCCGGGGGCCTTTTTCGGCCAGGAGGGATTCCACCCGGTTGACCTTATCCTCGGGCAGCAGGCCCGCATGGTATTCGGTGATGCCCAGCTGATTTGCCACCGATTTGGCCACCGGCTCGGTATCGCCGGTGAGCATGACGGTGCGGCGGACGCCGGCCCGTTTCAGGCCCGCAATGGCCTTGGCGGCGGTGGGCTTGAGGACATCCGAAATCACCACCGCGCCGGCATAAGCGCCATCGACGGCCAGATAAATCACGGTGCCGGTCTGTTCCGGCGGGGTGGGGGTCAGGCCCAGTTTGGCCATCAGGCGGGCATTGCCCACCGCCACATTCCGGCCGTCCACCCGGGCGGTGATGCCATAGCCGCCCAGCTCCTCCACGTCCGACACACGGGCCGGGTCCAGCTCTCTGCCAAAGGCCTGTTTCAGGCTCTGGGATATGGGGTGTTTGGAATAGCTCTCGGCCAGGGCGGCGGTCTCCAGCAGGGAGTCCCGGTCCCCGCCGTCGGCAGGGTAGACCCCAGTGACTTCAAAGACGCCCCGGGTCAGGGTGCCGGTCTTGTCAAAGACCACGATTTTGGTGCGGGACAGCTCTTCCAGATAGGTGGAGCCCTTCACCAGGATGCCGCAGGTGCTGGCCCCGCCGATGCCCCCGAAAAAGCTCAGGGGAATCGAGATGACCAGGGCGCAGGGGCAGGAGATAACCAGGAAGGTGAGGGCCCGGTAGACCCAGTCCCCAAACCGGGCGGGCTGGCCCAGCAGCATCAGCACCAGAGGCGGCAGCACCGCCAGGGCCAGGGCGCTGTAGCAGACCGCCGGGGTGTACACCCGGGCAAACCGGGTGATGAAGTTCTCGGTGCGGGCCTTCTTCATGCTGGAGTTTTCCACCAGGTCCAGAATCCGGGAAACGGTGGACTCCCCAAACTCCCGGGTGGTGCGGACCCGCAGCACGCCGCTGAGGTTGACACAGCCCGAAATCACATCATCCCCGGCTTTGGCGTCCCGGGGCAGGCTCTCGCCGGTGAGGGCCGCGGTGTTCAGGGTGGAGGTGCCCTCCACCACCACGCCGTCAATGGGCACCCGCTCGCCGGGCTGGACCACAATCACCGACCCAACCTCCACTTCGTCGGGGTCCACCTGTTCCAGGGTGCCGTCGGGCTGTTCCAGGTTGGCGTAGTCGGGCCGAATATCCATCAGGGCCGCAATGCTCCGGCGGCTCTTGCCCACGGCCACCGCCTGGAACAGTTCGCCCACCTGATAGAACAGCATGACGGCGCAGCCTTCCACGTACTCCCCCAGGGCGAAGGCGCCCACGGTGGCCACTGCCATCAGGAAGCATTCGTCAAAGGGCTGGCGGTTCTGGATGCCCTTGATGGCCTTGCGCAGGACGTCCCCGCCCACCACCAGATAGGGAACCAGATACAGCACCCCCACCGGCACCGGCGTCGCCGGCAGCAGCTGCAGCACAACCAGCAGCACCGCCGCCGCGATGATCCGGTACAGCATCTTCTTTTGCTTGGCGTTCATATCACAAAAGCCTCCTTTTACAGGCTGTCCGGCCCTGTTTTTCCACACCATTTCGACACAGGGCGGCGTTTGTCCACAGATTCCACAGGTTTTCCCCAGAAATCTGTGGAGCAAAAACCACTTTTTCTCGTTATTTTTGAAGTTTTCCTCAAAAACCGTGGAAAAACCGGTGGAAAAAGTGGAAAACTGCCGCTTTTACCCCCCGGTTCTGTGGAAAACCGCTTCTCAGATCCCGAAGATCTCGCAGTCGCTCTCCACCTTTTTGCAGTTGGCCAGCACCTGGGGCATCACAGCCTTGGGGTCCTGGCCCTCCTCAAACTCCACGCTCATCTTGAGGGTCATGAAGTTGACGGTGGCGTTCTTGACGCCGGGGGTTTTCTGGGCGGCGGCCTCCATCTTGTTGGCGCAGTTGGCGCAGTCCACGTCGATCTTATAGGTCTTTTTCATGATGTACCAGTCCTTTCCATCCGCTTGGTGTCATTCTTCGATGTGCTCCATCCCGAGGGAGAGAATGCTCCGCACATGGTCGTCGTCCAGCGCGTAATAGACGGTCTTGCCCTCCCGGCGAAAGCGCACCAGCTTGGAGTCCTTCAGCACCCGCAGCTGATGGCTCACCGCCGACTGGCTCAGGGCCACCGCCGCGGCAATATCCTGCACGCACAGCTCCTGGTCGTGGAGCGCATACAGAATTTTGATCCGGGTCGAGTCGCCGAACACCCGGAACAGGTCCGCCAGCTCGTACAGAATCTCGTCGTCCGGCATCCCCTCGGCTGTGGTCTTGGCCTGCTGTTCCATCTTGCATCCTCCTTTGTCCTCAATATATGAGCATCTGTTCATGTGTTCATTATAGCACCGCGCCGCGGGAAGTCAAGAGGGAAATGATAAAAAAATCACGTATGTTCTGACAAACTCCGCTCCGCCAGGAATTCCCTGGAAAAAGCGGTCAAAAACAGGTGCGCCGGGGCCCAAAATGTGGTATTCTTAAGACAGATAAAAAAATCAGGGCCGCAGCCCCAAAGGCCCGGCCCCTGCAAGGAGGAAATACATCATGTTGGAAGCTGGAATCCGCGGCCAGGCATCTGTGGCCGTCACCCCTGAAAACACCGCCCGCGCCATGGGCAGCGGGACCCTGGAGGTATTCGCCACCCCGGCCCTGGCGGCCCTGGCGGAAAAGACCTGCTGGGAGAGCGTAGCCCCCCAGCTGGACCCGGGCTGCGGCACGGTGGGCACCCAGCTGTCGCTGGAGCACACCGCCCCCACCCCGGTGGGAATGACCGTCACCTGTGAAAGCGAGCTGATCGCGGTGGACGGCCGGAAGCTGACCTTCTCGGTGACCATGCGGGACGAAAAGGGCCCGGTGGGCCACGGGGTGCATCAGCGGTTTGTCATCGACGACGCCAAGTTCTTCGCCAAGGCCCAGGCCAAGCGGGGCTGACCTTCAGCAGGGCGGCCCGGCCCGGCGGTCTTCGGGCGGGTCGTCGGGAAGTTCCAGCGGCGGCGGCTGGGCCGCCAGATAGGCCTCTTCGGCCCGGGCCTGGGCCTGCTGCAGCAGGCGGATGGCCGCCTCGCTGGCCCGGAACATTTCAAAGTAAAGCTCTCTGTAATCCGGCGCGGCAATACGCCCCCTTTCGGTGGATGTGGGGTTAGGGTGCCCGGCGCGCCGCCCCTTCATGCGGGCGGGGAGGTTTTCCCATTGGAAAGGAGGTTCCGTTTCACCATGAAAAAGGCATTTGCAGGACTGTTCGCCCTCTGCTTTCTGCTGCTGACCCTGGCCGCCGTGCCGGCTTCAGCTCAGCAGGGGACAGGGAAGATCTATCTCTACGGCGAAAACCACTCCACCCAGGCCCATCTGGATCAGGAGCTGGCCGCCTGGAAAGACTTTTATCACAACCAGGGGATGCGGGACCTGTTCATCGAGGTGCCCTCCTATACGGCCGCCTTTATGAACCTGTGGATCAAGGCGGAGGATGACGCCATCCTCACCCGCCTGTACGAGGACACCGAGGGAACCGCCGGCAACAGCCAGGCCACCTGGGATTTTTACCAGGCCATCAAGGCGGAATGCCCCGAGACGGTGTTCCACGGCTTTGACGTGGGCCACCAGTACGACACCACCGGCCGCCGGTATCTGATGGGCCTGATGCTCACCGGCCAGATGGGCTCATCCGACTGGGACCTGACCCAGAAAATCATCGGCCAGGGCAAAACCTATTACCAGACCCTGGACGGCGCCTACCGGGAAAACCAGATGGTGCTCAACTTCAAGGAAGCCTTTGACGCCCTGCCCGCCGGCACCAGCGTCATGGTCATCACCGGGTCGGCCCATTCGGACATCTATCAGAACGATCTTTCCACCGGGACAGTGCCCTGTCTGGCCAACCAGCTGCGGCAGGTCTACGGAGAAAACCTTCTGGCCCGGAATCTGACCGCCGGGGTGGACTACACCACCGCCGGCCTGACTTCCGCCGTCACGCTGGGCGGGAAGGAGTATTCCGCCCTCTGTCTGGCGGTGCAGGACCTGTCCGGCCGGATGCCGCAGTACCAGTCCCGGACCTTCTGGCTGATTCAGGACGCCTATGAGGACGTCCAGGCCCTGCCCCTCATAGGGGATGTGCTGCCTTACAATAACTTCCCCTGGCCGGTCCAGCAGGGGGAGGTCTTTGCGGTGGATTATCTCCTGGCCGACGGGTCGGCCCAGCGGCATTTTTATCGGGCCGACGGCACTTCCTGGCAGGGTATGCCCACCACCGTGGGCTTTGCGGCGGGGTAAATATTCCGCCGGCGGTCATACTTTCCTCATGCAGGGTCTTTCCCTCCGGTCGAAAATATGATATACTGTCTTTAGATACGCTCAGAAAGGGGGCAAACCCATGCTGGAGGACGCGTTCCAGGCCGTCTATACCAAGTTCAAGCTTCACTTTTACCAAAAGGTATTTCATCGGTTCGCCACGCGGGAAGCCACGCTCACTACTGTGGAATCCTTCTGCATGGAGGGCATCATGGCCCTGGGCGAACCAACCATCGCCGAGTTTTCGCGCATGATGCAGATTTCCACCCCCAACGCCGCCTATAAGATCGGCAGCCTGGTCCGCAAGGGCTACGTGGAAAAGATCCAATCCACCACCGACCGGCGGGAGTATCATCTGCGCCCCACCCAGAAGTACATCGACTACTACAGCATCAGTTACTCCTACCTGCACACCGTCATCGAGCGGGTGCGGGAACGGTTCTCACCCGAAGATGTGGCCAAAATGGAAGAAATGCTGACCATCATCAACGATGAGCTGATGCCCGAGCTGCAGCTGCCCGCCACCAAGGCCGCCGCCCCCATCCGGCAGGCCAGGCCCGAGGAGCCCGCCGCTGCGCCCGATGCCGGTGCTGCACCGGAGTGCGCAGAATAACAGCCAACCCCACCCAAAACAGTACAACCGCCCCCGCTGTGCCTTATGGCAGCGGGGGCGGTTTGTGTTTTCATGCCGTTATTACAGGACCATGTAGAGGGTGCCTGCGGTGATGAGGATGCAGCCCACCAGGGACTTGGCGGTGAAGGGCTCGTGCAGAAACACAAAGGCCAGCACCAGGGTAATCACCACGCTGAGTTTGTCCACCGGCACCACCATGGACGCGTCGCCGATCTGGAGGGCATGGTAATAGCACAGCCAGGACGCGCCGGTGGCCAGGCCGGACAAAACCAGGAACATCCAGCTGCGGGGGCTGATGTCCTTCAGGCCGCCCTGGGTATTGGTGAGGAACACCATGCCCCAGGACATCACCAGCACCACGCCGGTGCGGACGGCGGTGGCCAGGGTGGAGTTCACCCCTTCGATGCCGACTTTTGCCAGGATGGAGGTCAGGGCCGCAAACACTGCCGACCCCAATGCGAAGAAAAACCACATGGAAAATGCCTTCTTTCTACGCCCATTATAAGCACATCCCGGGGCAAAGGGCAAGGGCTTTTCCCGATTTTTGCCCGGGCAGGGGGCCGTATGGTGAGCCAGTCACAAAACTCCCCGGCCGCCGGCCCCAAACCGCCCCTTTTTCCGGGGCGCCGGACGCCGGGCAGGGGAGAAAACAACCTTTTTTCGCCCGGGCGGTAAAAATCTGGGGAAAGGATTGACACCGGAAGGTATACATGGTATCCTGTTGGAGTACCTGTATTACAGGTAGACCGAGAAAAACCTGCATGCGGCGCCCGATGGTGGGCGGCTGTGCATCCATAGGAGGAGCCTTATGTCCATTTTCCAAAAACCTGACCGTCATCACGTCATCGTGACCGCCAGCGTGCTGGTCTGGATCTTCATTGTCAACGTGGCCGCCGTCGCCCTGGGCATTGCCGGCTGGCCCCTGTACTTCGTCACCATCTTCTTCTTCGCCCTGGGCGCAGACATGAAGAACATTCCCATGATTTTCGCCGGCGGCACCCTGGGTCTGGTGGCAGCGCTGGCCCTCTATGCCGGCACCTTCGGCCTGGCTCCCTACATGGGCCTGCTGGGTGCATTCGCCCTCAGCATCGGCGTCATCCTCACCGTCATCATCCTGGGCGGCACCGTCTGCCCCGTGGTCTGCAACAACGTGGCCTTTGCCTATCTGACGGTGGCCACCGTCAACTTTGAGGAGATCACCCCCGCCATCATCGGCTCTCAGCTGATCACCTTCTGGGTGGGCGGCGCCGTCATTCTGGGCGGTTCTCTGCTGTTCGCCTCCATCGGCAACAAGATCGCCGCCGCAGGCCACTCCGAAGCCAAAAAGTGAAAGCCGGATTGTAAAACCGCCGGCCGGATGCTACAATAAGAGTGTATTATGGAACAAAGGAGCATCCGACGATGGCGATTCAAAAAGTGGTAAAGAGCAGCGTCAGCCAGCAGGTTTTTGACCAGCTGCGCCAGCAGATTCTGTCCGGCAGCTGGAAACCCGGCGACAAACTGCCCTCCGAAAACGAACTGGCCGCCCAGTTCGGAGTAAGCCGGGTGACCGTCCGCAACGCGCTGCAGAAGCTCAGCGGTCTGGGCCTGCTGGAAACCCGCTTCGGCGAGGGCTCCTTTATCCGGGGTCCCGAGGCCGGGGCCGCCCTGAACCAGCTGGTGCCCATGCTGTATCTGGGCCGGGAAACCCTGAAGGACATCCTGACCTTCCGCCGGATGGTGGAGGGGCCCATCTGTGAGATCGCCTGCCGCCGGGCCACCGACGGCGAAATCGCCCAGCTGCGGGAGCTGCTGGACCAGATGGAGCGGTCCGAGGCGGATCTGGCTGCCTTTGCCCGGCTGGACAGCCGGTTCCACTGCATGCTGGCCCGGCTGACCCGCAGCAACATGATGCAGCAGATCTACCAGATCATCGACGACGCCATCCAGTCCTCCTACCGGCAGAACGCCCGGCGCCAGAGCGTGCCGGTGGCCCTCCACTGGTACCGGGAGATTCTGGCGGCCTTCGAGGCCCGGGATTCCGCCCGGGCCCGGGAGGCCATGGAGCAGTCTCTGGACCAGACTTTCTGGATCTCCACCGTCTATCAGAACGTCATCAACATGGAGTCCGCCTGGCCCCAGCGGGTGGCGGTCCGGTGGTACGACGAGGAAGCCGGCGGGGTCCGTGAGGTCACCTACCGGGACTATGCCGCCGACATCCGCCGGATGGTGGGTTATCTGCGGCGGAGCCTGCCCGACGTGCAGGGCCGTCACATCGGCCTGCTGGCCCGCAGCGGCTACGCCTACGGGGTGGCCATCTTCGGGTGCATTCTGGCGGGGGCGGTGGCCGTCCCCCTGAACATCGAAAAGAGCTGGGCCCAGCTGTCGGATGAGCTGGCCCGGGCCGATGTGGACTGCCTGCTGGCAGACGGCGTCTATTCCGACCGGGAGCCGGCCTTTGCAGACTATAAGGGCACGGTGCTGGACATCCACGCCTTTGCAGGCTGCACCGAGCTGGCCGAGCTGACCGAATGCCCCGACCAGGACGCTCTGGCCCTGATCGTTTTCACTTCCGACACCACCGGCCGCAGCAAGGGGGTTATGCTGAGCCAGCGCAACCTCTTTGCCCCCATGCGGCTGTTTACCGAGCCTTTTGAGACCGTCCGGCACCAGTTTGGCCTGCCGGAGGATTACCAGTTCGCCGCTTTCAGCGTCCTGCCCCTGTTCCACATCGCGGCCCTCACCAGCCTGATTTCCTGGAGCATCAGCGGGAACGCGGTGCACTTCTGCACCGATCTGCGGCGCTTTTACCGGGACCTGGCCGCCATGCCCAGCGACGCCATGGCGGTGGTGCCCACCCTCCTGAAATCCATCCACCACGATGTGATGAAAGGGAAGCGGGCCCGCCTGGGCAAGCTGCGCCTGTTCACCTGCGGGGCCGCCATGTACGACCCCCAGATGCTGGCCGACCTCATCGCCCAGGGCTTTACCATCATCCAGACCTACGGCCTCACCGAGACGGTGGGGGACGGCGGCTGGAACAGCGCCCAGGACGCCGCCCATCTGTCCTCGGTGGGCCTGCGGGACCCGGACATGGAATACCGTCTGGAGGACGGCGAGCTGTGCATGAAGGGCGACGCCGTCATGCTGGGCTACTACAAAGACCCCGAGGGAACGGCGGCGGTGCTGCGGGACGGATGGTTCCACACCGGAGACCTGGCCCGCATCGACGCCGACGGCTATATCTACCTCACCGGGCGGAAAAACAACCTGATGATTCTGCCCAGCGGGGAAAACGTCAGCCCCGAGGAGCTGGAAACTCTGCTGAGCCGGAACCCCGCGGTGCGGGAGGTTCTGGTGGAGCAGAAGGACGGCAAAATCTGCGCCCGGATTTCCTGCCGGGAGGCCGTCCGGGACGAGGTGCGGGCCTTTGTGACCCAGACCAACCGGTCTCTGCCTCTCTACAAGCGGATTACGTCGGTGGAATTCACCGACCAGCCCCTTCCCCGCAACGCTCTGGGCAAGATGGTCCGGGGCTGAGGGATTTTCTGTTTGCGATTCACGATTCCTTTTTCGAACTCCTTTTTTGCTTTTTCGGCAAAGCAAAAATCGCCCCCGTCCGGCTGGCTGAGCGCCAGGTCCGGGCGGGGGCGATGCTATGTCTGGATGTCAGATCCGGTCAGAGGGGGAATCAGACCTCGGTCTTCCACAGGCCGTGCAGGTTGCAGTAGGCGTAAGCTGCCACAGCCTTGTCACCCTCGGCCAGGGTGAAGACAGCCTTGGGCTCGGCGTTGGCAGCCAGCTCCTTGCGCTGGACGCCCTGCTCGGTCTCCAGGACCACCCACTGGATCAGGTGAGCGTCGGTCATGGGGTGTGCCACAGAGCCGACCACCACGGCGACGGTGCTGCCGTCCACGGTGACCACCGGCTTGTGCTTCTCACCGGCAGCGTCCACGGTGTTGGGGACCAGTTCCTTCATGGCCTCGCCGCAGCAGATCATGGGAACGCCCGAGCTGTGGATCATCTCGACCAGGTTGCCGCAGTGGCTGCAAACGTAGAACTTCAACTCTTTCATGGTAATCTCTCCTTTTTGGTTTGTCTTTGTTGTATCGTGGGGGCCGCACGGCGCGGCCGTTTCGTTTGGTTTTTGGTTTCGAAGCATCTCGCTTTCGATGGTCCTAGTATACCCGATTTTCTGCCGTTTGTCTGTGACTGCATCACTTTTCAGGAATTATTCCTGAATCAGTCCGAAATGCACCGCAGCCTTCCAGATGCCGTCCCGGTCCACCGTATCGGTGACGTAGTCGGCGGCCGCCTGGACGGTGGGGGAGGCGTTGCCCATGGCCACGCCGGTACCGGCGGCCCGCAGCATCTCAATATCGTTGCCGCCGTCTCCAAAGGCGATGCACTGGTCGGCGGTGAGGCCGTGGCGGGCCATCATCCGGGCCAGGCCCTCGGCCTTGCCGCCGTCGGCGGGGATCACATCCGCAAAAACCGGGTTCCACCGCACCGCCCGATAGCCCGGCACCGCCTCGGCAAAGGGGGCGTCCATCTCGGGGGGCATGTACAGATTCAGCTGATAGGTGGTATGGGTCAGAGCCCGGGCCGGGTCGCCCACCGGGTGCCGGGGCGGGTTCAGATGGGCGTCCTCGCACCGTTTCTCCACCAGATCCGCCGGGCGGTTCAGGTAGACGTATTCGTCCTCGCAGAAGGCGCAGAGGGTGTCGGGGTGAGCTTCCAGCCACCGCAGCAGGGCAGGCACCGACTCCTTGGGCAGGGCCTGGATGTAGAAGGGGTTCAGGTCCCCGTCGGTGCAGCACTGGCCGTTGGTCAGCACATAGCCGTCAAAGGGCACACCCAGAGTTTCCTCCATCCCTTTCATGTAGAAGGGAGGCCGCCCGCTGGCAATGAACAGCTTGATGCCGGCGGCCTTCATCCCTTTCAGGGCCCGCAGGGTGGAAGGGGGCACCTGATGGGTGGCAAAACTCAGCAGGGTGCCGTCAATATCGAAAAATGCAGCGCGAATATTCCCCATTGTATTACAGTTCACCTGCCTTGAGCTTGTCCAGCACCTCGCAGAGGCTGTCGCACTTCATGGTGTAGAGGCTCTGCATCTCCTGGTCGGCGGGCATCAGGTCGGGGACCATGACGGTGACAAAGCCGCCGGCTGCGCCGGCCCGGACGCCGTTGTGGCTGTCCTCCAGCACCAGGCAGGAGGCCGGCTCCACACCCAGCGCCCTGGCTCCCAGCAGGAAGGCCTCGGGGTCGGGCTTGGAGCGGGTGACCATCTCTCCCGACACCAGAGCCCGGAACCGGGACGTCAGATTCCAGTTGTCCAGGTTGCGGCGGATGACGTCCGCCCCGCTGGAGGACACCACGGCCATGGGAATCCCCTGGGCGTCCAGCCAGTCCATCAGCTCATCCAGGCCCGGCTTCTTGGGCACCGGCGCCAGGAATTTCTCGTGGGCGATCCGGTCAAAGGTCTGGATGATGGCCTCGGCGGGGCAGTCGGGGCCGTAATAGCTCCGCAGCACCGCCCGCAGGTTTTCCCCTGCGGCGCCCCGGGCCGCCTGATCCAGGCCGGTTTTGAAGGGCAGGCCGAACACTTCCAGCGCCGGCGCCCAGGACTCGCCCCACAGCGGTTCGGTGTCGAACATCAGGCCGTCCATATCGAAAAGAACACCTTGTATCATACAGTCATCCTTTGTTGTTTGTTGCGTGGAACAGCTTTTGCACCGGGCCGCCTCACCGGCGGGACGGGACGGCGTTTTGGCCGCAGCTGCGCGAAATGAGGCCCTGGAAGCCGCTTTGCAGCGGCCCCGAAACCCAGTGCTATTATAGCACAATCCCGCGCAACTTACATCACCCTAAGATGAAAATATATGCCGTCCCTCTTGTAAATTTTTCACTTGTTATTATAATAAGAACTAACATTTGGCGAAAGCGGCAAGGGCGGTGGGCCCGGGCGCGTTTCGTGCAAGAGTGAGAAAAGAGGGAACATCATGTTGGATATCAAAATCACCCGTACCGCCTCTCCTAAGGCCAAGCCGCAGGATGAGTCGAAGCTGGGCTTCGGCAAGATCTTCAGTGATCATATGTTTGTGATGGACTACACCGCCGGTCAGGGCTGGCACGACGCGCGGATTGTGCCCTATGGTCCCTTCCAGATCGACCCTGCCACCACCGTCCTGCACTACGCCCAGGAGATTTTTGAGGGCATGAAGGCCTACCGCACCGCCGACGGCACCATTCAGCTGTTCCGCCCCGACTGCAACGCCAAGCGGATGCAGGATTCGGCTGACCGTCTGTGCATCCCCACCATCCCCGAGGAGGACTACATCCAGGCTGTCAAGGCCATCGTGGATGTGGACCGCGACTGGGTGCCCCATGCCGACGGCGCTTCGCTGTATATCCGTCCCTTTGTCTTTGCCACCGACGTGGGCCTGGGCGTCCACGCTTCCCATCACTACACCTTCTGCATCATCTGCTCTCCCTCCGGCGCCTACTACGCCGAGGGCATCAACCCGGTGCGGATTTACGTGGAGGATGACTACATCCGCGCCGCACCCGGCCTGACCGGCTTCACCAAGTGCGGCGGCAACTACGCCGCCTCCATCAAGGCCGGCGAGCTGGCCGAGGAGCAGGGCTATGCTCAGGTTCTGTGGCTGGACGGCGTCGAGAAGAAGTACGTCGAGGAAGTCGGCAGCATGAACATCATGTTCAAGATCGACGGCAAGGTCTACACCGCCGCCACCGTGGGCACCGTTCTGCCCGGCGTCACCCGCCGCAGCTGCATCGAGCTGCTGAAGGACTGGGGCTATGAGGTCATCGAGGGCAAGCTGGCCATCGCCGACGTCATGAAGGCCGCCCAGGAGGGCAAGCTGGAGGAAGTCTTCGGCACCGGCACCGCCGCCGTGGTTTCTCCCGTCAAGGAACTGGTCTGGAAGGGCGAGCACGCCTACATCGGCGACGGCAAGATCGGCCCCGTCACCCAGAAACTGTACGACACCATGACCGGTATGCAGTGGGGCCGCCTGCCCGACACCAAGGGCTGGATCGTCCCCGTGGAAAAGGTCTACTAAGCGCAGTCTGCTGATAGAAAGAACTCCCGCCCCGCAAGTCCGGCGGGAGTTTTTTGGTGCAGAAAGCCTTTACTACTTTGCTTTACTGTGATAAACTATATGTACACGCCTGCGGCCGGAGGCCGGGGCGTGGGGAAGGGCCGCAGCGGCTTCTGACGGATGCAGCGGCCCGCCCAGAGAGGAATGAACCATGGTCAGAAAATGGAGCGTGCCTTATCCCGCAGTCAACGGGGAGGAAGAACGTGCCGCCTATCTCTATCTGCCGGTGGACTATGACCAGGAGCCGGACCGCCGGTATCCGGTGCTGTATATGTTCGACGGGCAGAATGTCTTTTGGGATTCCGACGCCACCTACGGCAAGAGCTGGGGGATGGAGCGGTTTCTGGACGAAAACCGGGTGCCCCTGATTGTGGCGGCCCTGGAGTGCAACACCGGGGAACACTACGAGCGCCTGGACGAATATTCCCCCTATCGCTTTGAGGAAAAGGAGCTGGGCCGGTTTGAGGGCCACGGGGATGACACCATGGGGTGGTTCATCCAGGAATTCAAGGCCTTTGTGGACAGCGAATGCCGCACCCTGCCCGACCGGGAACACACCTTCATCGCAGGCAGTTCCATGGGCGGCCTCATGAGCCTGTACGCCCTGTTCAAGTACAACGACGTGTACAGCCGGGCGGCGGCCCTGTCGCCCTCCATCTGGGTGGCTCCCGACAAGCTCAAGGCCCTGGTGACCCGGGCCAAGATCCGGCCCGACACCATCCTGTATATGGACTACGGCTCGGAGGAAATGGGAAATCATAAGACCATGCGGCGGGACTTTGGTTCCTTTGGCACCAAGGTCATGAACCGCGGGGTGCATCTGACCCAGCGGATTGTGCCGGGCGGCACCCACAGCGAAGCCAGTTGGGAGCGGCAGCTCCCCTTCGTGATGGAGACCCTGTTCTACGGTCTCGACGTCTAAGGAGGCAGCAATGGAGACGCAATATTTCAAGGAATACAGCCCCGCCCTGGGGCGGGAGATGGAGTGCAAGCTGTACGGCCATGCCGGGCGGCCCATGCTGTTCATCCCCTGCCAGGACGGGCGGTTCTTCGACTTTGAGAATTACCACATGGCCGGCACCCTGGCCCCCTGGATTGAGTCGGGCCAGCTGATGGTCCTGTCCATCGACACCATGGACAAGGAGACCTGGTCGGACAAGACCGGGGACCCCTATTGGCGGATTCGCCGCTATGAGCAGTGGCTGGACTACATCGTCCAGGAGGCCTGCCCCATGCTGCAGCGGATCGCCTGCGAGCGGAACGGCTGGGACAGCCTGCCCGGCATCATCCCCTTTGGGTGCAGCCTGGGCGCCACCCACGTCCTCAACCTCTACCTGCGCCACCCCGACCTGTTCGACGGGTGCCTGGCCCTCAGCGGCATCTACACCGCCAGCTACGGCTTCGACGGGTATATGGACGACGTGGTCTACCGCAATTCGCCGGTGGACTACATGGCCAATTTCCCCACCGATCACCCCTTCATGGACTATTACCGCTCCAAAAAGGCGGTGGTCTGCTGCGGCCAGGGCGACTGGGAGCAGCCCGCCACCACCTGGCGGATGAAGGAGATCTTCGAGCAGAAGGGCATCCCCGTCTGGGTGGACATCTGGGGCAGCGACGTCTGCCACGACTGGCCCTGGTGGTACAAGCAGGTGATCTACTACATGCCCCATCTGCTGGGCTGACGGACCGGCTGGTCCGGCGGCACGGGCTGCGGCGCCCGGCCGTTTCCGTCCCTGGCGGGAACGGTATTTTCCGACATCGCCCCCGGCCGGGGTCCGGCCGTTCTGAACTGTGAAAAGAGGAATCCATATGAAAAATTTCATCTTCATTTCCCCCAATTTCCCCACCAATTACTGGCAGTTCTGCCATGAGCTGCAGAACAACGGGATGAACGTTCTGGGCATCGGCGACCAGCCCTACGACGAACTGATGCCCGAGCTGAAGGAGAGCCTGAACGAGTACTACAAGGTGGGCAGCCTGGAGAACTACGACGAGGTCTACCGCGCCGTGGCCTTCTTTGCCTTCAAGTACGGCAAGATTGACTGGCTGGAGTCCAACAACGAGTACTGGCTGGAGCAGGATGCCCGGCTGCGCACCGACTTCAACATCAATACCGGCTTCCATCTGGAGGACATTCCCCGCATCAAGTACAAGAGCAAGATGAAGCCCTTCTACCAGAAGGCCGGCATCACCACCGCCCGGTATCACATGGTGGACAACTTTGAGAGCTGCCGCAAGTTCATCGACGAGGTGGGCTATCCTGTGGTGGTCAAGCCGGACAACGGCGTGGGCGCTTCCGACACCTACAAGCTGTCCTCCGACCGGGAGCTGCAGGAGTTCCTGGCCTACAAGTACGCCGCCCATCCCTTTGCGCCCTACATCATGGAGGAGTTTGTCCACGCCGAGGTGAACAGCTACGACGCCATCATCGACGCCCACGGCAATCCCATCTTTGAGGCGGGCAACGTGACTCCCATGTCCATCATGGACATCGTCAACAACAACGACAACTCCATCTACTACATTGTGAAGGACCTGCCCGACGACACCCGCGCCGCCGGCCGGGCCGCGGTCAAGAGCTTCGGCGTCAAGAGCCGGTTTGTCCATTTTGAGTTCTTCCGCATGACCGAGGACCAGGCCAGCATGGGCGAAAAGGGCAAGATTGTGGCCCTGGAGGTCAACATGCGGCCCTGCGGCGGCTTTACCCCCGACATGATCAACTTTGCCCGTTCCACCAACGTCTACAAGATCTGGGCGGACATGGTGGCCTTCGGCGGCACCGACATGCCGGTGGGCCAGCACTTCTACTGCGCCTACGCCGGCCGCCGGGACGGCAAGCCCTTTGCCCTGAGCCACGAGCAGATCATGCAGCGCTACCAGAACAACATGCGGATGGTGGACCGCATTCCTGCCGCGCTGGCCGACGCCATGGGCAACCAGATGTATGTAGCCACCTTCTCCACCGAGGAGGAAATGAACCAGTTCTACAAGGACGTTCTGGCCACCGAATAACGCTTTTCCTGTCTTTCATCCCCGACCCTCTGGGCCGGGGATTTTTTGTTGTCCGGCCTTTCCCCAAACGAAAAGCGCCCGCTTGCGCGGGCGCCAAAAAAGGAAAAATATTTTTTGTTTTTTGAAATCCACCCGACTCTGCCGGGCGCCTTTGGGATGCAGGCTCCCCCAGCGGGGGAGCTGTCGCCGAAGGCGACGGAGGGGGGACTCCGCTGAACCGTGCGGTACCTTCCGGGGCCGCCGGGCGGGCCGGGGCGTTCTGGTACGCCCTTCCCCAAGGGGGAAGGCGGCCCGCAGGGCCGGATGGGGGACTTCCGCTGAGGG